>JAGOPO010000007.1 GCA_017992005.1 Minisyncoccota bacterium | reverse complement strand
ACCCTCAACTACAGGATATTTGTACTTAATTAATTCATACGAACATGACGATTTCATGGAATGAATCGCTAGCGATGGGTCTGCCCGTTATCGATGTACAGCACAAGCGCTTTGTTGAGTTGTTAGCAAAGTTGGAAGGCGCTATCGATACGCGCAACGAATCGACCCACCTCATTGACGTGTTCGATGAATTAGCGCTCTACGTGCGGTATCATTTTTCTGAAGAAGAGCAGCGTTTTAATGAATTCATGTGCTATGAACACGCTCAGGAGCACCGTGCCGTTCATGAGGCATTTACGAAGCACGTCCAAGAGCTACGTTACCAATTTCTGGATGATAGCTTTCATGGTGCTCAAGCACTTGCAAAGACGATGTTTGATTGGCTTCGCGAGCACATCGCAAAAATGGATCGCGAATACGAAGCGTGTTTCCGTGCCCATGGAATGGGCGGGTCTACTCTGCCGAAGGCTTAATTGCCTTGCGCTTTGAGAGTAGTCACTTGCGACTCGGTGAGAGCGCGGAAAGCGCCCGGCTTGAGGTCTCCAAGTGTTATTGGGCCGATGCGAAGGCGTCGAAGTTGCACGACGGTGAGATGGAGAAATTCACACATGCGACGAATCTGATGCTTGCGCCCCTCGCGGATGATGATACGAAATCGATGTGGTCCGATAAGCTTGGTTTGGCAGGGGAGTGTCGGGCCATCTTCGAGCGTGATACCGGGTTCAAGTTTCTTAAGTCGTCCAGCGTTCACATCTTCGCGAACGGTAACTTCATATTCTTTTTCAACTGCGTGGGCATCCCCGGTGACAGCCTTTGCGATGACGCCGTCCTCGGAGAGAAGGAGGAGTCCTTCACTGGCCTTGTCGAGGCGACCGATGATGTCGAGATTTTCAAATTGAGGAAAGAGATCGTATACGTTCTTGCCTTCGGACGCTATGCGGGATGATGCGATGCCGCGGGGTTTATAGAGAATAATAGATTGTTTCTTAGCTATTTCTCGCTGTCCGAATGGGAGTACGGTGACTGTATCGGTGCTAGGATTCATCTGGACGCCCATTTCGCGCACCACAACCCCATTGAGCGCCACAAGGCCCCTCTTAATGAGGTCTTCGGCTTCACGGCGGGAGCAGACGCCTTGTTCGGAGAGATACTTCTGAATACGCATAGTCATATAATATAATAAAATTCAGCAATAGTCAATAATGACTACCCTCATCAACAGTATGATGCTTGCTGGTCGGGGAGCGTGGGTATATTGTATCTCTGTGGCCCTCATCGCATCATTTATCGCACCACAGGAATGGGAGGTATTCATACGACTCTTCGCCGCGATGGTGTTGGGCGTTGCTATTGGTTTAGAGCGAGAGCGTTGGGGAAAAATTGCTGGGCTTCGCACGCATACGCTGGTGTCGTTGGGCGCGGCGTTATTTACCATTATCTCCCTGAAACTGTACGAGTCATTTCCGTCACTTGGCGGGGTACAGGGCTTCGACTATCATATTATTGCAAATATTATCGTAGGCATCGGATTCATTGGCGCCGGCACGATTCTCCGTCTCGACGATCGTATTGTCGGTACAACCACCGCTGCATCTCTGTGGGTCGTTGCGGCAATCGGCATTGCATGCGGCCTTGGATTCTTTTGGGAAGCCATGATCACCGCAGGTATGTCGTATCTCGTACTGGCGGTGCTTGGAAGGCTCGAAAAGCGCATGCATTCGCATCGCTAAACTTGCGCGGGGTGTCGTCCGTTGAGGCTTGCAAAAACCTCGTTTTTGTAGTATAATGGGTACCTATGAAATCAACCTTAGCTACCTACTTTAGCGAGGCAGAAAAGGCGGGCTTATCGCTGTCTGAGGCTGCTCGTGCTCTTGAGCAGTCAGGCTGGACGGTGCAGCTCGTGGCCAATGAACTCCGCTCAGCGAGCGTGACCGCACCTGTTGCGGTGCCACAGGCGCCTTCGGCTGACGCGATGGTTATTCGTGTGCAAGGCCTATCGAAGCGGTATGGCACCTTCACAGCTGTCAACGACATCTCCTTTGATGTGCGCCGCGGTGAGATATTCGGCATCCTTGGACCAAACGGTGCCGGCAAGACGACAACACTGGAAATGATTGAAGGTCTTCGGTTGCCGACAATAGGAACTGCTATCATCGATGGTATCGATGTTGTGCGCCGCCCACACGATGTCAAAGCTATTATCGGGGTTCAACCACAAGCATCCGCATTCTTTGAGGGGTTAACACTTCGTGAAACGCTGGAGATGTTTGCAGCCCTCTACGACCGAACGGTCGACCCCATGGCAATGCTTGCTGAGGTGCAGCTCACTGAAAAGGCCGATGCGCAGGTCAAGGAGCTCTCTGGAGGCCAAAAGCAACGCTTCTCGATCGCGGTGGGACTAGTGAACGAGCCAACGGTACTCTTTTTGGATGAACCGACGACAGGATTGGACCCCCAGGCGCGACGCAATCTTTGGGAGTTGGTTCGTCAGATTAATGCGCGTGGCACAACGGTTGTGCTCACCACGCACTATATGGATGAAGCCGAAGAGCTCTGCGATCGTATTGCAGTCATGGATAACGCACATATTGTTGCGCTTGATACAACCGAGCGATTGCTTGCCGATCATGGTGGCGATGCGGCGATTGAGTTTACCGCGCCAGCCTCGGTACAGACGAATGTATTAGCAGGCCTTTCCGGTGTAACGCATGTGACGCAGCATGACGATCAGCACATCTTGCGTACATCGGATCCAAAGCAAACACTTGATCAGCTGTTTGGAGCCGGCCGCACACATGGATTCGCTATCGACGGATTAGCGTTTAAGCGCGCTACGCTCGAAGACGTATTCTTAAAGCTAACCGGTCACGCATTACGCGACTAACATCTATGAACACATTCTTCGCACTTCTCAAGTCCTCTGCTCGTATCTTTGTACGCAGTAAGCAGGCACTCTTCTTTAGCCTTTTTATGCCATTGGTAATCATGGTTATTTTTGGCATGGTTGGCTTCGATAAGGCACAGCAATACGATGTTGGCCTCGTCGTGGATGCGCCAGCGCCACAGACTGCCGCGTATGTTGCGCAGCTCAAGGACTTCGGATTATTCAAGATTCATGAAGGATCACTAGTGGATGAGCAGAAAGCACTCAAAGATGGCGACCGTAGTGTCGTGGTGGTGATGCCATCGAATTTTATCGATGCCGCGGTCCAGTCACCGCAACAGTTGACCGTCTACGTGAATGAATCACAGCCGGCGCAGTCTCAGGCAATTTTGTCGATTCTCAACCAAACACTTGATAAGACAAGCATTGCACTCGCGGGTGGTCATCAATATTTTTCGGTGATTCAAGAAAAGGTTGATTCTCGTAATTTGCGATACATCGATTTCTTGTTGCCAGGACTCATCGGTATGTCGGTCATGCAGATGTCCGTGTTTTCAGTCGCTTTCTTGTTTGTACAGTATAAGGAGAAGGGAGTCTTGCGCCGCCTTGCTGCTACGCCGATGAAGCCATTCCAGTTCGTTGCCGCAAATGCAGTCACGCGCCTTGCAATGTCCGTCGTGCAAACAATCATCTTCATTGTGATGGGTGTCATCATGCTGGATGCGACCGTTGTTGGTTCCTATTGGTTGATTCTCTTAAGCGTTCTCTTGGGGGCCTTGATGTTTTTGGGCATGGGTTTCACCATTTCGGGTGTCGCCAAGACAGTCGAATCGGTTCCTGCGTTGGCAAACCTCATTGTGTTCCCCATGCTTTTCTTGGGCGGTACCTTTTTCCCAATCTCGGGCATGCCATCATGGTTGCAGTCGATTGCTAAATTCTTGCCGTTGTCATTTTTCTCGACATCTCTCCGTGAGGTGATGACCAAAGATGCAGGCTTCGGCGCCATCAAGTATGACTTGCTTGGTATGGTTGTCTGGAGCGTGATCTTGATCACTGCCGCTACATTCACATTCGGTTTTCAGGAGCGCGAGAGCGCATAGCTTTACGAGTACGTTGGTATGAAAAAAGGGGAGCCACGAGTGGCTCCCCTTTGAAGTCCGGCGAAACGCTACATCGTGTAGCCGGACTTCGAGTGCTTCTTGCGACGACCCTTGCGGCGGGCGGCCTGCTTGGCGGCCCAACCATTCCCCAGAGTTTCCCCGTTGCGCTTGACGCGGTTCATGCGAGAGCGATTACGACGACCCTTCTTCATTGCTTCTCCTTTCGCCTGCTCGTCATGAGCAGCGTGAGTTTATAATAGCATAGTATATTATAAAAGTCAATAGTCGAGATGTGAGCAGCTATGCATGCAGCGAAGATCGTGGTATAATAGGTATTTGCACATCAACAACGGAGGTAGTCGTGAATCTACTTGTGGTCGTACTACTGCAGTCAGCGATTCTGACGGTTCCACCGGTGACATCAGTTGAGGTAGTTCGCTTGGCAATGATGGAGCGCCTTCAGCGCGATGTGCATCGCCAAATCCGCGGTGCGCAGTGGGTCAAAGAGCGTATTGATGAGGATATAACAAATCCCAACAATCCTCGCGTCGAGCATCGCGAGCGCTATGACGTGTATGGAGATGGGTCGCGCATGGCGCAGCGCAAAACGATGCGAGACGGCGTGCTGGTGCGCGAACAGTCGCAGCAGCTCCCGTTCTTCATTGAACCATCCCTGCTCGAGAAGTTTGAATTTACGTTCACGGAGCCATTCAATGTGCCCTGCGACGAGCATGAATGTTGGCGTCTGTCGTTTGCTCCGAAGCTGGGGCTCACAGAGCGTACCGATGATGAGGATCGAAAGATGTTTGCCTCCTCTGCAGGGACGCTCTTGGTAGAAAAGTCGACGAATGCCATTGTTCGCGTCGATGCTCATATGACGCAACCACTCCGCACCTGGCTCTATACAGTCGACTGGTCAACGGTGACCATCACGCAATCATTTCATGGGGGAGTCGCTGTGGTGGCGACGATAGAGATGAGCTATGCGTCTAGTACGTTCTTCAGTCATAAGGTGAAGCGTCGCTTCTACCGTACCGTCGATGTCCGCATGCCCCCGTCGTAAGACGGGGGTTGTTCTTTGTTGCACGATTTTACATGCTTGCTATGCTGGCGGAACTAATCCTCCAACCATGGCAAAGAAAAAAGAAGAAAAGGTCGTTGAAGACATGAGCAGCAATAAGAACGTATCTCTAGCGATACGTGAGATCCAGGAGAAATACGGTGAGGGCAGCATCATGAAACTCGGTGATGGGCGTCGCGTTGACGTGGATGTGATCCCAACGGGGTCAATCTCGCTTGATATCGCGCTGGGTGTGGGCGGTGTGCCTCGCGGACGTATTGTGGAGGTCTATGGACCAGAGTCATCGGGCAAGACCACCTTGGCGCTCCATTTGGTGTCAGAGGTGCAGAAGATGGGTGGTACCGCGGCATATGTGGATGCAGAGCACGCGTTGGATCCAGAGTATGCCAAGAAAATTGGCGTCCAAATTCAGGACTTGCTCATCTCTCAGCCTGACAATGGGGAGCAGGCACTCGAGATTGTAGAGACGCTCGTAAAATCAGGGGGCGTATCTCTGGTGGTCGTCGACTCGGTAGCAGCATTGACGCCTCGCGCTGAAATCGAAGGAGAGATGGACCAGCAGCACGTCGGTCTCCAGGCACGCTTGATGAGCCACGCGCTTCGCAAGCTCACCGGTGTGGTATCGAAAACCAACACGACGGTTCTGTTTATCAACCAACTTCGCATGAAGATTGGTGTTATGTTCGGCAACCCAGAGACTACCACGGGTGGCTTGGCATTGAAGTTCTATGCGTCTGTGCGAGTTGAGATTCGGCGAAGTGCGCAAATCCAGTCAGGCGAAAAGATAGTGGGCAATCGCATTAAGATCAAGATTGTTAAAAACAAAGTAGCTGCACCGTTTCGTACCTGTGAATTCGATATCCTCTACAATGAGGGTATCTCGGGACACGCCGATACGGTCAATGCTGGTATTCAGTTTGGCGTCGTAGAAAAGCAGGGGAGCTGGTATAGCTACAATGGCGAGAAACTCGGGCAAGGCATGGAAGGTACCCGCAACTTCTTGAAAGAAAATCCAAAGATTGAAAAGGAAATCCGCACCAAGATCTACGCAGCATCTGCTGTTGTCGATGCAGAGCCCATGAAGGGTGAAATGGGTCCCAAGGTGTTCAAGCGATAGCGTGAGTAATCAAAAAGAGCCCCGAGGGGCTCTTTTTGGTGGTGCTTAGAACTGCACTTTCTTGACGGTCTGGTTGCGAGTGAATGGCATGAGGGCCATGAAGCGGGCAACTTTGATTGCGTTGGCGACGCGACGCTGATCTTTGTCGGACAAGCGTGTGCGTGCTGCGGCTTTGATTTTGAATTCGGAGGTGACGAACTTGCGCAGGAAGGCTACATCTTTGTAGTCGACTTTGACGAGGTTCTCACCGTGAAGAATGGTTCTTTTCATAGGTTAGAATGGTAAATCTGCGTCGTTAATTGGTTTTGGCTCTTCATCCATGCCTGCCACGGTGAGCTCATCTTCGTTGATAACAGGGATTTCTGGCTCTGCGGAACGCATCGGCGCTGCTGACGGTGCACGACGCACATCTGCAACGGGTGCTCCTGCTTGGTATGGCGCACCTGCTGGTCGTGGGCCGATCTGCATGTTCTCGGCTACGATTTCGGTGGTGTAGCGCTTCTGGCCGGACGTCTTATCATCCCAGCTGCGAGTCTGAAGGCGACCCTCAAAGAAGGCGAGGCTGCCCTTCTTGAGGTACTGGCCACAGATTTCACCAAGGCGTCCCCAGCATACAATCGTGTGGTATTCGGTCGCTTCCTTTTTCTGGTGAGTGACCTGATCATTCCAGACACGATTCGTTGCGAGCTTGACGGTCGTAACGGACTGTCCGCCAGGCGTTGAGCGCATCTCTGGATCTTGTGTGAGTCGTCCGATGAGTACAACTTTGTTGAGATTCATGGTGCGAGCGATTAGAGATTTCCAATCACGTCTTCGACCTGCTTGTCGAGCTTGCCGCTATCAACTGCAGGTGTTTCGCTGGTCGTCTTCTTTACGGCGGTGCCTTCGCGAGCTGCTTTGGCAGCCTTGCGCTCAAGGTGCTCTGCCTGCTTGATGGCGCGCTTATCTGATTCTGGCTCAAGCTTCAGGATGACGTAGCGGAGCACCTCGGTGTTGAGGCGAGCCCACTCATCGAGCTCCGACAACAGCGCATCGCTGTCTGTCGTGAACTGCATCCATGCAAAAAAGCTCTGGGTCTGATGCTTGATTGCATACGATAGCTTCCGTCGCTCTGGCTGCTGTTCAGAGGTGATGATACCTCCGTGCTTCTGTACGAGTGCAGCAGCTTCTTGATGAATAGCTGGCACCTTTGCCTCATCCAACACCGTAGTGATGTGATAGGCGAACTCATAGTTTCGTGATTCTACCATGTGGTAAGTCGTCTGTTCCTTTCGGAATCGACGTTTTTGCCCCTTTCGAAGCATGGTTTATACGTTTGAAATAATAGCAAATATCTCAAAAAAGTCAACGTGCTGAATATTGACAAGAGGTAATAAATCGTGTACTATAGTAACACCAGCATCGCTGGAGAAAGGACGTTACCAATGGCTGCGAAAATCAAATTTGCGGAGCCCCTCGAAGAGGACGAGATCAAGTCGCTCGAGCGGGAGGCTCGTAGTAAGAGGGCTTCGTTGTTCCTACGGATGTTGGTTCTGTGGATCGCGATCTTTCTGGCGTCGGGGTTGGCCGCGGGGGTGCAGTCAGTTCTCGTGCAAGTGCTCCTCTATTTCGGATATCACCCGACGACAGCTCGCGAGTTCCCGTTGCTTATTGCCGGTTACATTACCGGTTCGCTCGGATATTGGCTGTATCTCTGCTTCGATGGTTACGATGCGAAGTTGGCTAACGATGGCCTCACGCAAAGAACTCAGCGCATTAACGCCGAGGCTCGATTCTGGAGTCTCTTGAGTGACCATGTCACGAGCGAAAGCGTCTTGGAGCTTCTCCGTACGAAAGCGAAAGCGATTGAGATTGCGCAGAAAACAATCGCGAACCTCTCGCTGCTGGGCGAGCCTGTCAATCATTTCGTCGAGATGCGAAACAAGATGGAGGAAGAGTTCGATCAGCTCAGAACATTCTTAAGTGCCCGCTTCCCGGGAATGACTGACAAGATGCAGTACAAGACCTCGCGGTACTATCTGTAGGTTCCGTGCAAGGGGTTCATTCGTGAACCCCTTTTTGTTTGCAGAAGGCAATTGACATAACGATGAAGTGATGTATTATTTTCCTACCAGCATCGCTGGAGAGAGGACGTTCCCGTGGCAGAAATGGCCGAAGTTACAGAAGTAGATCATGCGGTATTGTCTGGCAAGGCGCGGCTCTTTGATGAGTTCCTGCCCGACCAGAGGGCAGTCACCACAAAACTCGAGGCTCTCGCCCTGCAGGTTGAGGTGATGTTTAAGGCCTTGAAGGCAGCTGATGTGCAGGTTGGACGATGCTCCCTGGATAGAATCGATGCGGCAATCGCGTCGCTCGAATCTGCAGGGAGTCACTACCACGAGCGACTTCGAGAGTTCACGGTCGTGTACTCGTTGATCCGAGACAACGTCGCAGGCGTGTCACTCCTTGCTTCGTGGCAGGAGTATGCGAAGCGATATCACGAGCAGGTGGAGTCGAGAGCACCTTGGCTTGAGAATGAAGGCAGGTAGCGGGTGGGGCTCCTTCGGGAGCCCTTTTTATTTGCCGACGAGGACTTCGACGACGTCACCATCTTGGACTACGTAGTCTTTACCAACAACGCGGACGAGGCCCTTCTGGCGCGCGACGCCATAGCCGGCGCACTCGAGGAGTTGATTGCAAGGTATAACTTCAGCGCGAATGAAAAGTCGTTCAAAGTCGGTGTGAATAGCACGCGATGCGCGGGGCATGAGGTCGCCACGATGACATGTCCATGCACGCGTCTCATCGGGTCCTGTTGTCAGAAACGAAATGAGTCCAAGTGTGTGATACGCCTCGCGAATGAGGCGATCGAGGCCACTCTCGGGAAGTCCGAGCTCGGTGAGAAAGCCCGCTTTTTCCTCGCGCGACATTTCTGAGAGCTCAAGTTCGAGCTTGTTGCACATAGCCACGTATTCAGAGCCGTTCATCGCCGCGAGTAGCTCGGGTGATGGTTTCCAGTCCGAGGCGAGCTGGGAATCGGACACGTTGATGACGTAGATAAATTTCTTTGCCGTCAAGAGGCTCAATTCTTTGGCCAGCGCCTGTTCATCGTCGGAGAGCTCGAGTTGGCTGATGAGCGAGCCACGCTGGAGTGCTTCGGCGAGATTCTGAAGAAGGGGGATCTGCTCACGAATGATTTTGTCGTTGCGTGCCTTCGCTTCTGATGTGACGATGCGCTTGGAGACGGTGTCTAAATCGGCAATGATGAGCTCGGCATTGATGATGCCGATATCGCGAATGGGATCCACGGTCTCGTGGACATGAATGATATCGCCGCCGTCGAATGCGCGAACGACCTGTGCGATCGCATCCACTTCACGGATGTTGGCGAGGAACTTGTTTCCCAGTCCTTCTCCTTGACTTGCGCCTTTGACGAGGCCTGCGATGTCGGTGAATTCGATGGTCGCATATATTTGCTTTGCGGATTTTGAGAGCTCTGCAAGCTTGCCAATTCGGTCATCGGGAACTTCCACCACGCCGACATTGGGCTCAATGGTTGTGAAGGGGTAGTTTTGGATGTCGATCTGTTTGTTGGTGACAGCCTTAAAGAGCGTGGATTTGCCCACGTTTGGAAGGCCGACGATGCCGATAGAGAGTGCCATAGGGAATCAGTGTAGCATTGGTTAGCGCTCAATTCTAGACCTTGATTAAGTAGTATCTTATGATATAATATTTCTGTTCGTCAAGAATTCGAAGGTGATTCGAATGACGAGCGAGAATTAGAAGGAGTGTGTATGAGGACTATGGTGAAGCGCCGATCTGGGAGTCGTGTACTGACGCGAATCGAACACTCAATTGACTGCGACGCAGATCCGTATGTGCCCACTGGCTGGAGTGTGCGGGCGCATCGTAGGCGGGGCGTTGTGCTCTGGGATGCCGGTACGGTGGCGCTCTTTCACTCTGGCCGGCAGGTGGGCGGCACGTGCATCACTGGGTTTGAGCTCCTCAAAGAGCTAAGCACGAACCAAGCGATGAATGCCAATGTACTGGACTTTCTTCTGGCTCATCCTCGATACATCCCGACGAGCTGGAAAGGAAAGTACGTGTATTTCATGGATACGATCTACGACGATGATGAAGGCGATGGATGTGTTCGCTGTCTTGTGTTTAGCGGCGTGCATTGGTACTGGTCTCACGGTTATTTGCGTGACAAATTCAGTGCGAATAACCCGGCCGCTGTCCGTGTAGCGTAATATTCATTTGTTTCATCGGCAACCGGCACGCAAGTGCCGGCTTTTTTATACTCTGGATGCTGCGGTGGTATACTGATGAGGTATGTCGAGTGCTCGTGATTCTATTTTTCGATCATATGATATTCGAGGGTCCTATCCGGGTGATTTTGATACGCAGTTTGCGCAACGCCTGGGAGCTCGTGTGACTCAGTGGCTGCCAACGGGACCGATTATTATCGGTCGCGATGCGCGCGCAACGAGTGATGAGCTTGCCTATGCCGTCGTTGATGGAGCGCTCTATACTGGTGCTCAGATTATTGATGTGGGCGTTGTGTCTACGCCGCAATTCTATTGGGCCCTACGATCTCGCGGTGCAACAGGCGGTATTATGATTACTGCTTCGCACAATCCCGCACAGGATAATGGATTTAAAGTAATCGCTTCCCGTGGAGGCGTGTTGGAGGTGATTGGAGGCGACGTCTTGCGGCAGATAGTTGACGTGCATGAGCATGGCGCAGCTACAAAAGGGACGATAGAATTCGCGTCAGTGCTAGAGGGGTATACTGCGGCTGTCGCGTATGCGGCGAGCTGGCAAGGAGGACGCGAGCTGGTGACCTCCTGCGACGGCCCACGGGCCGTACAAGCCGTCCTGGAGCGTCTGGGCCCCATTGCTACGAGCGATACGCTGGCAGTACGATTTGATGCCGATGGTGACCGTGTTAGCTTCTATGAGGCTGGTCAGCAGATTCCATCAGACTTTATCTTTCTTCTCCTGGCGGAATACTACGGCTACTCGCCATTGGTGTTCGATCTGCGATTTTCAAAGACGGTACGACAGCGCCTCGATGCTCGTCGGGTGCCCTACGAGGTGTCTGCGGTGGGGCGTGTGCAATTGACGCGGTCCATGCATCGTCTCGGTGCACAATTCGGGGGAGAGACGAGTGGGCACTTCTACTGGAAGGAGTTCGGTGGTATGGAGTGTCCCGAGCTCACCATGTTGCGTGTGCTCGAAATTATGCGGTCGAGTAAGCGGTCGCTAACATCGCTCACTGCTCCTTATCGACTGTATGCGAAAAGCGAGGAGCTTACGGTGCCGTTGGCAGATCGAAAACATGCGGACTCTCTCATGCGCGTCCTGCAAATAAAATATGAGGATGCGAACATCACCCATGTCGATGGTGTCACGATTGAATATGAGGAATGGTGGTGCACAGTGCGCCCATCAAATACAGAGCCACTTCTGCGAATTGTCGTCGAGGCTATCGATAAAAAAATCCTCGATCAGGCGATCGAGGAGGTGATGAAGATTCTTCATCAGGGAAGGTGAGGCTTGTAGACAATGCTAATCGATGCGATCTCCTCGCTGGGCATGGGGGCCGTTTGACCATCGGCGTGGAGTGCTTGTCGCAGGAGCGATGAGAGCTCGCCGATTTCAAGTGTGCACTCACGAGTTACGCTGGTGTCACTCGGGCGATTGAAGTTCTCGATAACCCACCGCGGAGGCGGAGGGATGTTCTCTGCTGGCATACCATAGCTCCTTATCGCAACCCCATGCGGCTGAACGCCTCTTCAAGGTTTTGCGACGCAATAGTTCTAGCTTTTTCTTCTGACTCGGTCAATATTTTCTGCACACGCTGTGGATCGGCCACGAATGCGGCACGACGCACTTGGAGTGGCTCGAGGAAGGCCACAACGCAGTCGGCGATTTCCTGCTTAAAGACGGAATATGACTTTCCCGCAAAGTGCTCCTCGAGCGATGCTATGGTTGTGTTCGAGAGCGTGGCCATAAGGGTGAGCAAGTTGGAAACCGCTGGTTTGGCCTCTTCATCGAAACGGATTTCGTTGCCTGAATCGGTGACGGCGCGCTTTATTTTGCCACGCACAATGTCTGGTTCGTCGGTGAGTGCGATACCATCATCGCCAGTCTTCGACATTTTCTTTGTGGGGTCTTGGAGGCTCATAATGCGGGCGCCGGTGGCAAGATGGGGTTTGACGCGAGGGAATAGCTCTCCGAAGAGGTGATTAAATTTGCCCCCTACTTCATTAGTGAGCTCGATGTGGACCACTTGATCTTCGCCAACGGGTACGAGGTCTGCTTTGTAGAGCAAGATATCAGCCGCCATAAGAACGGGATACGAGAGAAGTCCGAGGTTGTTTTGGTAGCTGGAGCCGCGATCACCCATTGCGTTGACCTGATCTACCTTTTCTCTCCAGTTGGGAAGTCGCTCGAGCCAGCCCACGGGCGTGATAGTTGAAAGGAGCCACATGAGCTGGGCATGCTGGGGGATACGAGATTGTCGCACAAGAAGCGATTTGGATGGGTCTACACCTGCGGCAAGGTAATCAAGAATTACATCGTCTACTTGTGTTTGGAACGAGGATGGTTCGAATGGTGTGGTGATGCCGTGGAGGTCAACGACGCCAAAAATTGCCAGCTCCGCAGTGTCTTGGAGTTCGATCCAATTCTTGATGGCTCCGATGTAGTTGCCCAGGTGGAGCTTCCCACTGGGACGCATACCGCTAAAGATTCTCGTCATGCATATAGTGTACGACGGTCAGAAAAAAATCGATATATTGACGAAAGCAAAAAAGTAGTATAGTATACAGATTGAAAGGAGTGCCAATGAGCACTGTTGAGAGCAGGTTGTACCTCCACGAGGAGCCGAACTACTGGAGGATCATGGATCTCATTTCGCGACAGCGCCGTGCGATGAGTCCTTATCGAATTACCATGAATATCCACCTCATGGCGGGACGGGAAGAGTCGCTTCCCAACGAGTTCCCGTATCCGCAGCTCTTGGATGAGCTTCGTGAGCGATTGCGCGAGGTGGGGTCCGTCGAGACACTCATTCGGAGCTGGGTTGATCCGGAAAAGGAAGAAGATCAGGCGGCCTGGGTCATTGTGGTTCGTTGTTAGCCGTTAGACGCCCGCACGTTGCGGGCGTTTTTTATTGAGGCAGCCCGCCGTCGCTAAGCGGCGATACCGCCGCTCCTGTGGGCGTCTGGATATCGTATAAGTGATATCCAGACGAAAAAACCGCCTCCGAAGAGGCGGTGAACTGGAGCTACTGCTTGCGACGCAGTGAGCGCGTGGTCTTCAGGAGCTCATTCTGAATCCATTCTATATATTTAATGCGTCGTTCAAGATCTTCCTTGCCTTCACATGCTCGTACGAGACAGGGGAGTGCGTCAGATACGTTTACTCCCGCTCGCGCTAGAAGCGCGCACGCATCATCAAGAATATCTACTTCCTGGATTGAAAGATGATAGGCGCTGTGAAGGCGTAGCGCAATCTGATTGATGCCTTCGATGCACTGCGAGGTTCTGCTTTGATCTTTCGGTGTAGTTCGATGATCGCGCCGTGGTAATCCGTGCATGTGTTTGATTATTTGCGTTGCGATTTGCTTTGGTGAGCGAGTCTTTTTTACTCGGCGCCTTTTTTGCGCATATTTCGCTGCCACGGGTAACTCCTTGTAAATGAGGATTTCTGTATACCGCGAATTATCGGCTTAGTCAATCAGCCGGCTCTCTATAAAAAACCGCCTCCGAAGAGGCGGTGAGTACTTATGTTGGGCGAAGGCCGGAACCATTGCAGGTGCTGCAGGTTTGCATGGTGGAAACGCTCAGCAGGGAGCCGGGTATGGGGCTCGAAATGAATGCTTCGCCTTCGCCAAAGCAAAAAGGGCAAAGGCTTTTGAAGATGCTTTCCCGAGCTGACTGCATGAGCGATTCTTGAGATTTCAGAAGTCCTTCAGCGAGCACCTTGCGATGCGTTAGGATTTGCTCCATGCCTTCGGTGCTGGGGTCCAGCTGTATCCCGGCAGCTACGAGACGTGTCCGTATCTCCTGGTAGAAGATGAGGTCGTCGGATGCTGTCCTGAAGTTTTCTTGCAGTCGTTGAATGCTGAATTTACCGATACGCGTCAAATTGGTGAGTTCAAGAGCTACTTCTGCTTGCTTGCTTTCCATGTCTGCTCCTTGGTAATGATCAGGCGAAATTATAAACCACTAAACTACATTTGTCAAAAAGAAACCGCCTCCGAAGAGGCGGTGGGACTGAGACTAGACTTCTTTGCACACACCGTCGCACTTTGGGCAGGGAGTGGTGACCGGATTGCGCTGATCACGGTCATCTGCGGCGTACGTGACAGTGCCCGTATTCTTGCACTCAGCGCAGTCTCGCATCAGGACCGCTTGGAGCTCGATTTGTAGTTGTTGAGCCGCCTCGAGACGAAAGCGCAGAGTGCTGAGGCGAATTTTCGCTTCAAACTCCATCGTGCTGTCCTTACGGAGGTTCTTGCTAATGCCGGATAGGGCGTGAAGGTGCGCAAGCTCCGTATTAGCGCTGACGATGAACGCGAGAAGATTCTCTGTCTCCTGAACCTCATCGCTGAGCTTACTGACGAGTTTTCGAGCTTGAACGTTGAGAGTTTCGAGTTTAAGCCTATTCGCGTGCATGGCGCTCCTTTCAATTGGACTGGTATAATTATAGCATTAAAATATAAATAAGTCAATACCCGCCAAACAAAAACCGCCTCCGAAGAGGCGGTGAGGCTACCATTTCATGCCCGTTCCGTTACAGGTGTCGCACCAGATTAAGACAACTCCTGCAGGATATGGTGAGGTGCGTTTACACTGCTTTCCCACGCCGGCGCATTGACTACAGATCTTGCTGGCGATGCGCTCATGGAACATATCTACGACTCGCAGAAGATGGGTGGCGCTGTTCTCGAGCTCTTTGTGTCGCTCTTTGAGTTTCCGAAGATGCTTGTCGCTCGGTGGGTTGATACCTAGCGACCTATACATTCGTGCACTTTGTTCGGAGAAGAATATTTCCGCCCGTATAGCGCTAAGTTGTTTCTGTGCTGCGTCAATTGCGTTTCTGCCCTGGGCCCAAACGGAGCGAACATCTTGCCCTGTAAAGGGGAGCTGCTTTTTCGATCGTCTCATTCGTTACTCCGCTTTGGGCGTGGCAGTAGGAGGCATCGTTTCGAGTCGTTTCTTGATTTGCGCGAGCATTGCGATGGTTATGGTGAGCTCATCGAGTTGTCGTGTGTCATTGTCGAGCAGTTGAGCTTCTCTCGCGGCCCACTCATCAGGACTCGGCCTATATGCGGTTACTTTTTCGATGCCGTCTGAGCGGTGCGCGATGAGCGACCAGAAGCGCAATCGTTGCCGATGCGTTTCTTGGCTGGCGAGCAAGTCCTTGCGGACTTGGGAGCCGAGCTCCAAATCAGCGGTTACTGCAGCGACGGATGTGTAGTGACGATCTGTTTGTCGAAGACTCACGAGGGACTCCTTGTAAAAGTGCTTCGATATAATACCGATGATTACTGGAAAGTCAACAGCCCCTCGTGGGGGCTGTTGAGTAGGTTCCAAGTCGAGAAAGGTTAGACCTCGATGATGACCGGAAGAATCATAGGACGACGCTCGGTCTTCTGGAACAAGAACTGTCCGATGTCATCGCGGATTTCGTCTTTGAGATACGTTAGGTTGAGCGGTCGCGCCTTCTCACCTTCGATGATAGTGCGCACGCGTTTGCGTACCTGCATGAGGAGCTCTTTCTGCTCTTTGAGGTAGATGAATCCGCGGCTGATGATGTCGGGGCTGGCACGCATACGACCGGTCTTTGGCTCCACGACGCAGATGATGGTAAACATGCCATCTTCAGCGAGCGCTTGGCGATCGCGGAGTACGACGTTGCCGATATCACCGATACCCAAGCCGTCCACCATGATGAGATTCGATGGCGCTACTTTCTTGTCGAACCACCAGGTATCCGGCGTGAGGTGAATAATCTGACCGTTATCAGCAATCACGATGTTTTCTTCAGGAATGCCGACAGCTTTACCGAGTTCACCGTTGGAAACCATCATGCTGTACTGACCATGGTGGGGGATGAGAAACTTTGGACGCGTTAGAAGCATGATCTCTTTGAGATCTTCTTGGCGTGCGTGTCCTCCTGCGTGGATGTCCATCATGGCGTAGTGATATACCTTCACGCCACCACGGTAGAGCATGTCTTTGAGGTACTGCACCGAGCGTTCGTTGCCTGGAATGACCGAGCTCGAAAAGATAACCGTATCTTTGCGCTGCATCTGGAGGTGACGATGCTCGCCATTGACGATACGCATCAATGAGGCACCTTCCTGTCCCATGGCACCTGTGGCGACCACGGTGATTTGCTCGCGAGGATAGTCCTTGATCTGCTCCATCGTGATTTGTGTGCCCTTTTGCATCTTGATGTAGCCCATCTCTTTTGCAATTTCGACGTTGCTCTTGAGGGAGTAGCCATCGAAGATCACTTTGCGGCCATACTTTTCAGACAGCTGCACGAGCTGCTGCATACGGTTGATCATCGAGCTAAAGGTACCGACGATGAGCATGCCGGTGGCATCCTTGAAGATGATGTCCATGTTCTCATAGATGGTTTGCTCGGAAACGGAGTGTCCCGGGCGCTCAGCATCAGTGGAGTCCACCATGAGTGCGAGTACGCCGCGATCGCCGAATGAGCGAATCTTCATGAGGTCGACCGGCTTGTCGTTGATAGGAGTCGCATCAAACTTGAAGTCGGCTGTGTGGATAAAGTTACCGGCGGGCGTCTCGATGAACGTTCCCAAGTCATCAGGAATGTTGTGGTTCATGTGGAAGAATTCCACCTTGAAGTAGTCGCCCATCTGCACGACGTCGCCATCTTTGACTACGTGAATGGGGAGCTTCGGGAGTTGAGGGAACTCACTATGGCGCTTGAGCACAAGGTTCTTGGTGAGCTCTGCGGTGTAGATGTCTGGGTTGCCGAGTTTCTGCTGCAAGTATGGGACAGCTCCCACGTGGTCCATGTGGCCGTGCGTGAGGATGAGGCCACGAATGCGGTCGGTCTTGCCCTCGAGGTAGCCAACGTTGGGGATGATAAAATCAATGCCCGGCATGGACTCGTCGGGGAACTTAATACCCACATCAATAATAATGATGTCGTCTTTGTACTCGAGCATGTAGGCGTTCTTTCCGATTTCGCCTAATCCACCAAGTGCAATGACTTTGAGTGTGTCGTCGCCCGCTGACTCGCCAAGCTCTTTTGGTGCGCCAATACGACCCTCGTGAAGCTGGGTGGGCATGAGACGGCGCTGGCTTGGCAATTTCTTACGAGGCATGCCGAGGCGTCGATCGCGCTTGCCGCGCTTTGGTGTTTCGTCTGCTGCTGCAGCCGTTGCGCTTGCGCCAGGTGCTGGCGGCTCATCTTCCTTGCGTGGAGGATGGCTTGCGAATTGCTGAGGGCGAGGAGTGTTCCCTGGTGCCTGTGGTTGTCGACGCTGAAAGCGATTGCGACGGTGTCCTCCCTGCGGCTGTCCACCAGCGTGGTATGCGCGCTGAGCAATGGGCTCCTTTTTTTGAGGAGCAGAAGCGAGAGCGGCTGTTGGTGTTGGCACTGGGTCAAGACCGGGGCCAAATCCAGTTGGTACGGGTTTCGTGTCTGGGGTATCTGACATGCTGTCGTGTGTGCTATCGATGTCGCGCAGTTGAGCGCGGTGACGATGCAGTTAGGTTAATAGTTGATATGCTACTTGTCCTCACGTGAGGTCAATGGTGGGCGAAAGAGGATTTGAACCTCCACGGGATTGCTCCCACTACGCTCTGAACGTAGCGCGTCTGCCGGTTTCGCCATTCGCCCGATTGGGGTTCGTCTAGCTGGTGGCTTTCAGTCGCTTAAATGCGTCTAATAATTCTGTAGTCTGCGAATCAATTCCGAGCGATGCTGCTACCGCGTAGCTCGTCCAAAGTGACAGCGTATAGCTAGTGAGAGCCTTTTCTATGAGTGAGTCTCCCGAGAGCGCTACAGTGGTAACAGTATATCCCTTTTCACCGAGTATTGCAAGGAGCGCATCAAAATTCTTTGCGTAGTGTGCGGGCTCATTTTTGTCACGAAAGAGTACGATTGCTGTGGATGATTGGTAGGAGCCTTCCCAGCCGACGACTTCGTTGTGTGCGCCGGAGGGAAACCAATTTACCATCACTTGGCGCTTTGCAGTTTCGGAATAGACCATCTTCCAGATGCCGGTCAGCTTGCGCCAGGGATAGGACGCATAGAGCGAAAGAAGGCGATCGCCAATGATTCCTGCCAGCGACGCCCCTTGTGCTTCGAGCGAGGCTGCGTCAAATGACATGGGGATGTGGTGTGCCATTGAGAGCGACCCAAAAAGAGCCGACGTCATGAGAGCGACATTGACCCGAGGGATCGCATTGGCTGCAGGCAACACGATACGAGGAGAGTTGTCGTCTGTCGCGAGTTTTGCAAGTGAGCCACCAGATGTAATGACGAGTGTTGATGCTCCCAAGGCACGCGCAGTCTTATACGATGATATGGTCTCTTCGGTGTTGCCCGACCATGATGTGCAAATGATGAGATCTTGATTTGTCGTTCCTACTGGGAGGTCATAATCCCAATGCACCAGAACGTGCTCTCGGACCATCGATAACAATTCACCGGCAACAGATGAGCCTCCCATGCCACAAGAAATGATACGACCCGATGGGGTGGGCAGGGCGTGAGCAGATCCAAACGCAATGCCAGTTCGTAACTGCTCGGGGATGCTAAGAATGTAGTCTCGCATGGGCTATTTGAAGTCTCGTTCGGTGTCGATATACCAGTCTACGATATCAGTGAAGCGTCCCTCAGGTGTTGCGATTAATTCAGTTGGGTAGCCCTTCACGTCTTTTGAGAGTCCGTAGAGGTAGTGTGGGCTATAGAGGAACACAGCGGGGATGTCTTCCAAGAGTATTTTTTGGAAGTCGTCGTATTTTTGCATGCGCTCAAGAGGATTGAGCGTGCTGCGTGCCTCTTCGATAAGACGATCCGCTGTGTCATTTTTGTAGAGCGCGAGGTTGAGTCCTGGCTCTTGACGCTGGCTTGAGTGCCACGTGGTGAATGGATCGGGATCAATCGTCATAATTTCACCAAAGAGCAAGACCTGGTAGTTGCGATCCTTGATTACTTGCTGGAGTTGCGAGATGGGGAGCGCGTCGATGGTGACTTTGACGCCGAGTTTTTCCCACTGCGTTTTGATTTCCGATGCTACCGTGGCCAGCTCTGACCAGTTGGAGGTTGTGATTTTGAGCTCGATAGGATCTTTTCCTTTTGCAAGGATGCCATCACCATTGGGCGTCCATCCACCGGCCTTGAGGACCGACTTCGCCTTATCGAGATCATAGTCGTATGCGCGAACGTTGGGATTGATGTCTAAGACGCCACCCATCATGGGCGAATCGATTAGAAATGCGTTGCCGTCCATCGCTTCGTTGATGATCGAGATGCGATCGGTCGCATAGTTGAGTGCGAGGCGAACGTTTTTATCCGATAGTGCCTTTGATTGATTCTGATTGAAGAACAGTGCGTAATAGCGTGGCATTTTTAGCTGCTCAACGGCGATTCGCGAGGGATACTTGATGTCACGCGCTTTCATTCCCGATATTGAGCCAATACTATCGATGTCGTGCTTGTTGAACGCTTCGATGAGTTGATCTTCGGTTCCATAAAATGAAAACGAAAGTGAGTCTATGTGTGCGCGACCGCCATAGAATTTGTCCCACGCCGTGAGCTTGTAACTGGTGATGCGACCTGTGTCGTCTTTTGTGAGCGATGAAAATGTATATGGGCCGGAACCAATTGGTTTTAAGTTGAGCTCGCTGAGCGAGAAGTTGCTGGGACGAATATCAGCCCAGATATGTCGAGGGAGGATGCCGAGGGTGAGTATGAGAGGAAACTGCGCGTACTTATTTTTCAGGTGGAAAATAACGACACGGTCGCTTATTTTTTCAGCCGTAACGCCCTGCCAGTTTGCGCGGATACCAAGAGGGACGCCATAGTCAGAGTTTTGAGCTATTGCTACGGTGAAGAGGATGTCATCGGCTGTTACCGGTGTGCCATCGTGCCAGAGTGCATCCTGGCGTACAGTGACGCTTAGAGAGAGGCCATCGGTTGTGGTCTCTGGGAGGCTTTCGGCCAGATCGGGTACGAGCTTGCCCTTGCCGTTGTAGCGATACAGACCAGAAAATACAAGAGAAGAAATATCCCGATCAGTGTCGCTTGGAAGGGCAAGTAATGGATTGATGAGGCGAGGAGCGCCGAGTATACCCTCGGTGAGGTTGCCCCCATTGGAAGGAACCTCAACGGTGTAGTGTCGATAGGTGGTTATGGGGAGAGATGCAAGCGAACCCAGAAAAATCAGTGCTAAGGCGAGAATAATGTACCGCTCATTCTTGCTAAGTACTTTTGGTAGTAAGCGAAGTCGGCTTCGAAGGGGTAGTTTGCGCGCGAGTGAGTCTTTGATGCTCTCTCGTTCCGCTCCACCACCACCGGTGTTCATACCAAAGAAGTCCTCGAGCTGATTGTCGTACTTGTGCATCGGTAGTAACCGCAGCTACGTTAGGCGCCGAGTATCAGGCGCGCAATGGAAACACCCAAGAAAACGATGGTCAGAACAATGGTCGCATAGAAAACGCCACGCTCAACCCCGCGCTTGGTGCTGTACTCCATGCCTGTTCCGCCGATACCCGCTCCTAAGCCTTGTCCGCGTTGCTGCAATAATATGGATACGATAAGCAATAGCGCTGAACCGACTTGTACATAGGTAAGGATGTTTGTCATAGGTGGTTAGGAATTGTGCCCCTTGGGTGCTAGCACTGTGGTTATAGCGCTAATGATGAGCGTAGACCAGAGGAGCGACCAAAGGCCAGAAATATAGACACGATCAACGAGCTCGGAAACAATCCATAGGATGCCAGCGTTTAGGATAAAGGTAAAGAGGCCGAGGGAGATGAGGAGCAATGGGAAGGTCAGTACTTTCAGGATCGGTCGCAGGAACGTGTTAAGCGCCGCGAGAACAAATCCTGCCACCAAATAGCTCGCGAGGCCTCCATAGACCACAAGACCGGCTAAGACGCTATCTGCTGCATAGACCGCTAGCGCGCTAACGAGAATGTTTATAAGGAATTTACGTGCCATTTCAGGAAATTAGAATAGCATAATCGGTCCTACTTTTCAACGCTCTGAAGGGTTGGTCGAAACGTTTTGCCATGACGTTTGCGATAGTGCTTGATAGAAAAACGATGAGCTTCGTCGTCGATGTGGGTCACGAGCGCGACAAGCGATCGAGGCAAATCGGCGAGCATTCGCACTTGAGAGTCGAGACTCGATAGTAGGTGGTCGCCCTGATGGCGCTCGTCTTTTGTTAGTGCAATAACGGGTAGCGATATATTGTGGGCATTGAGCGTTCGAACTACAGTATTGAGCTGCGCCTTGCCACCGTCTACGAGAATGAGGTCAGGGAGTGGCCACTCTTCGTGCTTGAGTCGTCGCTCCAGCATTTCGCGAAGTTGGGCTGTGTCGCCGAGTGACGCATCGCTAATATTGAATAGGCGATAATCGGCAACGCTGGGATTGCCGTTGCTAAAAACAACCATTGCACCCGAGACGTGCGTGCCCTGAATGTGAGCAACATCATACCCCTCGATACGAAGTGGTGTCCGGGCGAGTCCGAGATTATCGGCAAGCTGTTCGATAGCATGAGGATGACGAGCAGAGAGTCGGCGTCGATTCGCAACGAGTTGCGCGTTTTCGAACACACGTCGAATGCGTTCGATACGCCCCTGAAGCGCCAGTGCCTCTTCGAGGCGATGTTGTGAGCCAAGAAGTTTCATCTCTCGCTCTAATCGTCGAATAAGTGTGTCGCGTTTGCCGTCGAGAATGTCGCTCAACGAGCGAATGGTTGCCGCATAGTCTCGCTGTTGCGCTGATGTGGCAGGCGTTTTGAGACAGCAGTATCCGGGACATCTACCCATATGCGCGTTGAGGCAGGGGACATGATGCTTCTGCTTGCAGGTGCAGTACGGGAATAATCCACGAAGCCATCGCAGTGTGGTGGTGAGCGATCCCGAATCGGTGAACGGTCCAATGAGTCGTTTGAATGGTTTTTTGATTTTCGGACTACGGGCTTGGTGGGTGAAGAGTGGTTGAGGAAATTCCTCGTCCGTAATACCAACGTAGCCGTACTGCTTATCGTCGCGCATGACGATGTTGAATTTTGGCTTTGTTTGCTGAATCGCTCGGGACTCCAAAATAAGAGCTTCGATTTCCGTGCCTACCGTTTCCCAGGTGATTGTGGCGGCGTCTTCGCGCATGGCAAGTATACGAGGGTCCTTGGTGTTCCCATACGACGTGATGCGCGCCTGGAGATTGATGGCCTTGCCCACGTAGAGCACGCGATTTGCAGTGTCTCGCCACGTATAGACCCCGGGGGTCCGGGGTGCGGTTTTGGCGAGGGTTCTCAGCTCGGTGACCTTCATATATATATTATGACACAAAAAGAGGTTCTTTTCAATGATTTCGTTGCGAGAAAATCTTGTGTATGCTCGGGCCATGTTCAATCCTCTTGAGCAATCAATTCTAGTGACTCTGGCATACTACAATGCTCTTCGATGGCCATTGACTGCTTTGGAGGTGCTCCAGCGACGGGTTCCAACACAGCACAACGAATCATCAGTTGAAATTGGGTCCATCATAGATGCGCTAGATACTCTCGCGGGGCGTGGCGCAATTGCAGCTCACTCCGGTCTCTACTGGATTGGAAGTCTGAATGCAGATGGTGTGGCCAATCGAGTCACGCGCGAGTCGTTGAGTGCTGATGTATGGCCGCAAGTACTCCGGAGCGCATGGTGGCTTCAGGCTGTGCCCATGGTGCGTATGATTGCCGGCAGCGGCTCTTTGGCGATGGGATCTAGTGGCGCTAGTAGCGATTGGGACGTCTTTGTTGTCGTTGAGAAGGGGCGATTGTACACTGCCCGTTTTGGATTATTGGTTGTCGCGTTTCTCATGGGGCGATTGCGAACAAAGAGCATGCGGACAGCACCTCGTCGTTTTTGTTTCAATCACATTATTACGACAGACGGTTTGTCATTGAAACATCGGAGCGTATTTACTGCTCATGTGATCGCATGGCTGGTACCATTCTATGATCCATGGAAGTACGCATCGCGTCTCGCTGATGCCAATCGCTGGACAAGGGAATATGTAGCTGAAACTTCGACAAGAGCATTCAATCGACGCGCGGTGAAGTCATCTTTTGTTTTGAGTGGTGTTCGTCGACTATTTGAGGCGATACTCCGCACGTGGATTGGAGGCATGCTTGAGCGACTTTTGCGTTTCTGGATGCAGCGTCGAATTAGCGCAGATCCAAGTACGAATGCCAAGGGCGGGCGAATCGTTGCTAATGATCGTGAGCTCGAATTTCACCCACGTTCATTTGAAGGTGTCGCTCTGCAACGATTCAATAGTACGCTGCGAAGCCTCGGTCTGGGTGCATATGTGCAATATGATTCGGGCCTTCGATAGACCTTGACTGTCTTCGACGCATTTTTTAGTATTTGGCAACTAGCACTCTCGATATCAAAGTGCTAGTATCAAATTACTAACAAAAAAGCACATGCGTATAAAACCATTACGAGATCAGGTGCTCATCGAAGCCCTGAAAGAAGAAGTGAAGCGCGGTGGTATTATTTTACCCGATACGGTTACCAAGGAGCGACCCGAGCAAGGCAAGGTAGTTGCCGTAGGTGAAGGGCGTCGCGAGGATGGCAAGGTAATCCCACTTTCCGTTAAGAAAGGCGATGTCGTGCTGTTCACAAAGTACGGACCCAACGAAATCAAGATTGATGACAAGGAGTATCTCATTGCGAAAGAGGAGGATATTCTCGCAATTATTGAGTAAGTAACCACATACTACTATGGCAAAATTAATGCTTTATAAAGAAGAAGCTCGTGAGGCGCTCAAGCGAGGAGTTGATAAGCTCGCCAACGCAGTCAAAGTAACCCTGGGACCAAAAGGTCGCAATGTCGTACTCGATCGCGGATTTGGTTCTCCCGTCATTACCAAGGATGGTGTTACGGTCGCAAAGGACATTGAACTCGAGGATAGATTTGAAAATGTAGGAGCTTCGCTGGTGCAAGAGGTTGCATCTAAGACCAACGACATGGCCGGTGATGGAACGACGACCGCAACGATTCTCGCGCAAGCAATTGTGGCAGAGGGTTTTTCTGCGGTGACATCTGGCGCCAATGCAATCGTGCTCAAGCGCGGTATGGATAAGGCTACCGAGTGGGTGTTGGAATATTTGGAGTCGCACAAAAAGAAAGTAACCGCCAACAACCTCAAAGAAGTTGCTACTATCTCCGCAAATGATCCTGAATTAGGAAAGCTCATTGCTGAAGTGTTCAACGAAGTTGGTAAAGACGGTGTCGTTACCGTTGAAGAGTCGCAATCCGCAGAGATGGGCCGTGAGCTCGTTGAAGGTATGCAGTTTGATCGTGGCTACATAAGCCCGTACATGGTCACCAACACGGAGCGCATGGAGTCGGTTTTCGAAGACCCTTATATCTTGATCACTGATCGCAAGATCTCATCGATTAATGATATCGTTCCACTCCTGCAGAAGCTTTCGGCAGCCGGCAAGCGCGACTTGGTGATCATTGCCGATGATGTCGATGGTGATGCGCTTGCAACTCTTGTGGTTAACAAGCTTCGCGGAAACTTCAATGCACTCGCAGTGAAGGCGCCTGGATTTGGGGATCGTAAGAAAGAGATGCTCGAAGACATCGCTATCGTCACCGGTGGTACCGTCATCGCCGAAGAAAAAGGACTCAAGCTCGAGGCGACTGAATTGACCATGTTGGGACGAGCACACAAGGTGAAATCTACTAAAGAAGGAACGACGATCGTCGACGGGAAGGGCAAAAAGGGAGAAATCGAGAAGCGTATTCTTCAGTTGAAGGCGCAGCTCGGCACCACCACTTCTTCGTATGATAAGGAGAAGATTCAGGAGCGTCTCGCAAAATTGAGCGGCGGCGTTGCGGTCATCAAAGTCGGGGCACAGACGGAAACAGAAATGAAAGAGAAGAAGTTTCGCATCGACGACGCCGTGTCTGCAACACGCGCAGCGCTTGAGGAAGGTATCGTTGCAGGTGGCGGCGTGGCGTTGTTCAATGCAGCCCGTGAGCTTGGCTCAGCAAAGATTAAAGGGGTCGCTGCATTTGGCGATGAAGCAAAGGGTGTAAGTATTATTCGTGCGATCTTGGAGCGACCTGTGCGCGCGATTGCTGAGAATTCTGGTAAAGATGCCAACGAAGTGATCACGAAGCTCTCCACTGCTGCTGATGGGCAAGGATTCAACGCGGCGACAGGCGAATACGTCGATATGGTCTCGGCGGGTATCATTGATCCGCTCAAGGTGGTGAAGACTGCGCTCATTAACGCCGTCTCCGTTGCTTCGCTGATTTTGACAACGGAATGCGTCGTGACCGATAAGCCAGAACCAAAAAAGGATATACCCGCAGGTGGCCCCGGCATGGGAGGTATGGATTACTAAGCGGCTGCGAGCGATGAGGAGAAGCACAAAAATACCCCCGCATCTGCGGGGGTATTGCTATTCGGGAACGTACGGATAGTCTCTCAATTCGATTGTTGCGCCCAGAGGATACATATCCGAAATGATGGACGAAAGTTCCCAGATGTCGTCGGCTTCAGCGATGGCATTGGTGGTGCCCTTCACGTATGCCTTCACATCGCCGCCGCGCACAACGGCAATGATCGAGACGCTCGGTACTCGTTCTTCGGTCATGGAGCCTCCTGAAAAAGAACGAGGTTATCATGCATCATCTGGATGCATATCGTCAACACTTTCGCGCTCCGGTGAAATCGGTATACTGTCGCACATGAAGCCAGCGCGTCGAACATCACAACCAAAGCTGCCACGATTTATTTTCGTTGCCGGCGGGGTTATGTCGGGCATTGGAAAAGGCGTGACCGTTGCTGCGACGGCACGCATTCTGAAAGATTACGGTTTTCGTGTGAGTGCTGTGAAAATTGATCCCTATCTGAATGTGGATGCGGGGACGATGAACCCGACTGAACACGGAGAGGTGTTCGTCACTGATGATGGCATGGAGTGCGATCAGGATATTGGAAATTACGAACGATTCCTTGATCAAGACATTCCGAAAGCTAACTATATGACGCAGGGTCAGGTGTACCTGTCAGTGATTGAGCGTGAACGCGCGCTCGGGTATCACGGCAAATGCGTTGAGCCGTATCCGCACATACTTGAAGAGGTGATTGCTCGACTTGATCACGCAGCCAAACAATCCAAGGCAGAATTTCTGCTGGTAGAAATAGGGGGCACGGTTGGCGAGTTTCAGAACGCACTTTTTTTGGAGGCAGCGCGTCTCATGAAGATTCGCGCACCCAACGATGTGCTCTTTATGCTCGTCAGTTACTTTCCTATTCCGGCGATGCTGGGGGAGATGAAGACCAAGCCCACACAGAATGCGGTGCGACAAATGCAAGCGATCGGTATTCAGCCCGATTTTATTATTGCCCGCTCTAGTGTATCGCTCGATGCACCTCGGAAGGAAAAACTCTCGGTGTTTTGCAATGTGCTACCCAACGATATTATTTCTGCCCCCGATATCGAGTCAATTTACGACGTCCCGGTGAATTTCGAAAAGGATCATCTTGGACGAAGAATTTTGGAGAAGGTTGGCATGAAGCCTCGGCATCATCTTTCACCTGCTTGGCGCTCGATGATACG
This sequence comes from Minisyncoccota bacterium, assembly GCA_017992005.1. Taxonomy (GTDB): domain Bacteria; phylum Patescibacteriota; class Minisyncoccia; order 2-02-FULL-40-12; family GWA2-44-9; genus JAGOPO01. Next base: position 3,151 of record JAGOPO010000007.1, on the reverse strand, counting down.
CAAGATGCGTGCTGCTAAAATCCCTATTCGCATCGGTATCGTCGGAAAATATTTTGGTACCGGGAATTTCATGCTTTCGGATTCTTATCTCTCTGTCATCGAATCTATTCGACATGCAGCGTGGTCAATCGGTCGCGCTCCTGAAATCGATTGGCTCAATGCAGAGCAATACGAAAAGGACCCCAAGAGCGTCAAGGAATTAGATCGGTACCACGCCGTTATCGTGCCGGGTGGTTTCGGTTCACGTGGCGTTGAGGGGAAAATCGCTGCGATTCGTTACTGTCGCGAGCACGCTATTCCATTTTTAGGTCTTTGCTATGGCATGCAGCTGGCTGCAGTTGAATTCGCACGCAACGTGTGCGGACTCCGCGGTGCGCACACAACAGAAGTTGATACACGTACCAAGCACCCGATTATTTCTACGATGGCTGAGCAGGTCGCACATATTAATGAGGGCAACATGGGCGCAACGATGCGCTTGGGCGCCTATGATTGCGTCCTTGATCCTGAGAGTCGAAGTGCGCAGCTCTATGGCGCGCGTGTCATTTCGGAGCGTCATCGACACCGTTATGAATTCAATAATGCGTATCGTGAGAAGCTGCAAGAGCACGGTCTCGTGGTGGCGGGTGTTCATCCCAAGGGCAATCTCGTCGAGATCATTGAACTGCCAAGGCATCCGTTTTTTGTCGGTGTGCAGTTTCATCCTGAGCTCAAAGGACGACCACTCTCGCCGCATCCTCTCTTCGTTGGATTGTTGAGCGCCGCGCGTACTCGAAAGCACGCATAGAAACCCGTCAATCTTGCGAGGCGCTCTACGGAGCGTATCGTTGCACCAAGTTCATTACCATGGAGGTGCTGCATGTGCCATTCGAGACTTCGACGATTTTTCTTGTTGTGCTGCCTCGTACTCAGTGGATTGATAGCGCAGGCATCTGCGTCGCAAAACAGCGGCACGCAGGTGTGGTTCATTCCCGTTCCGGCGGGGGATATGATGAAGCTCGCGCAACAGCCCGATGCGTGGCCGCGAGCTCGTTCTCGAGTTGATGTCTTCTCGCTCTACTTCATGAATGCATATCACCATGAGGGATTCGTGTGTGGTAACGCATGTGGGCCTAATACGTATCCGAATCTATTGAATGCGGTTCCCGAAGGGATGTATCGGTGGCTTTCTGATCGGTTCATCCTTGCCTTTGAGGGAACATCGATAAAGCCGCATGCATGCACGGAGGATGCGATTCGAAATCAGGCGGCGTTTTCAACCAACATTGCAATCTCGAATATCGAGGACGCCGGCGGACGGCTCACGTATATTTCACTTGATGAGCCATTTGCCTCAGGCACCGCGACGGTGCAGCGTAATCCATTTGGAGCTGCCTACGGCGGCTGTAGTCTCTCCGGCGAGCAGGTAGCTCGATTGCAGCGAATCTTCAACGATGTGGTGCTCGCTGAGCATCCCTCTGTGCAGTTCGGATTCATTGAGCCATATCCGTATTTCACGCCCGATGAGATCATCATGCATGCGATGCAGCTCGAAGATGCAGGCGTTCGACCTGCGTACTTTCATCTGGACTTCGATGTGCCTCGCTCTGTGCGTGAACGAAAGAATTGGATTGCCGATGTTCGTCGTATTCGCGCATTTTTTGCAGCGCGTGCGATCCCGTTCGGTGTCATCATTGTTGGTGGCGACGGTACGAGCGATCAGGCCTACATGACCGATGCAATCGCCACCATGCGTGCGGCGTATCAGGCTGTTGGTGTTACGGAGCACACCATTCTGCAAAGTTGGGCAGAAGATCCGCCGCATGACCTCATGTCACTTAAGCACATTCCAAATACCGTACCCGAAACGCAGCCTGGAACACATACGTGGTTTATTCTCGAAGTGCTGCGGTATATGGGTATTGCTCGTACGCCCTAAGAAAACCCCCATCCAGTTGGATGGGGGAATTTTTATCGAAAACGCCACGTGAGATTGAGGCGTACGGTGCTGTCGGGGATGAGTGCGGGAGTGACGCTGTTGAAGTATCCCTCGACACCGAGATAGAGGCCCCGCGGAGCGCGTCGAGTCCATACTGGCATCCGCCCGCCGGCAATGAGCGTCCATTGTTCGCGTGGCACAAATGGAGAGTGACCGCCGACGAGTCTGGCGTATTGCAGCGAGCCATGGAGCTGTGCGCGGGCAAACCTGAGGTTTGAGCCGCTTAATCGAGCTCCTGCTATCACTGATTCATCGAGCGCGAGCATTTCAGTTCCCCGAAATGAAGCCATGTGCATCACGCTCGTGTAGGTGTTGGTGTACCAACCCGACATGAGCGCAAAGCGCATGGAGCGCGCATTGTAATCACCGGAGCCAACCTCAAGTAATCCCATGCCGACCCGCATGCGCCTCGAAGTTGCGATGTCTGCGTCGTGCATCGTGAAAACGGCATGGTGTGACTTTGATTCACGATACCCAGCTCCAATGCCCCAACGGAGCCCAAGGAGTTCATTGCTCATATGAGCAGAGACGTCGATGTCTCGCTGTTTTGTGGCAGGGGGTCCAACAAGAATGTTGCTCTTGAATTCCCACCAAACCCCTGTCGTTACAAGCGAGATACCGCTTCCGTACGTAGTGATTCGTTCAACGCCCTGTTTCCCAAAGGGATCATTGAGCGGTAGTTGAGCAATCTCACCTCCAACGAATACGCTCGTCGGTTGTGGGGCGCTGTGCTGATGTGGTGTGCTTGTGGTGCGCGCGGACTGTAAAAGACAAAGACTCAACCCGATGGTGGTAAGGAACATTATTCCTCCTCTACTCTGTCTCTTGTACGATACGCTCTGTGCATTGAATTTCAATCAAAATTGTGCATAATGAGTGCATGTATATCTACCTTCTTCTTATTGTAGTTGCGGTGTTGTTGGTAGTGCTCTTTAATGGATTTGTCCGCGCTCGTAATCGCGTCAAAGAGTCATGGTCTGATATCGATGTGCAGCTCAAGCGTCGCTATGACCTCATCCCGAATCTCGTCGAAACCGTCAAGGGCTATGCGGCGCATGAAACAGGTGCATTTGAAGCGGTTATTTCTGCCCGCGCCAAGGCGATGGGTGCATCTTCGGTCGTAGATCATGCACAGGCTGAGAATGCATTGTCGGGCGCGCTCAAATCGCTCTT
>JAGOPO010000026.1 GCA_017992005.1 Minisyncoccota bacterium | reverse complement strand
TGTCCTGCCAAAAGCACCGCGCGACTCTCGTGACACACGCGCATGATGCTTCACAAGCGCATAGAGTCCTTTTCGGTACACCGCTCGAAGAAAGCCATCGAAACTATGCCTCAGAGCATACAGTGGCGTATTGATATAGCGTTCAACACGCTTGGCAGCGCTTTGCCCTGCAGTGTCCTCCACAAATCTCTCAATAATTCGAACGAGATTTGAACGAGCGAGACTCGTGGTCTTTGGATGCGTAGCCTCAAGGCCCTCCAACGACACAATGGGTAGGCGCTGGTGCAGTAAATACTGATACCTCAGACTTGCATATTCCTTGTTCTCGGATACTGCTAACTCCTCGATTCCATCGCACACAATCGCGGGAAGAAGGTTTTCGGTAAAACGCCAATCCGTGCTTCCAACACACAAGAGGGAGGGGTCAGCCTCAAACCTTGCGAGGTACCCGCAGAAGAATTGTGCGAGCACTCTTGCGGCACGATCCGTGGGACCATCTATGGCTAGCTTTGACGTCGATAGTCTTCGCGTTTTTTCGATGAACGTTTTCAGACTCATGGCGACTCCTTCGTTGTGAAATAACAACATCTTATAACGCAATTCTTCATTTTCGTCAATCCGCGCGCAGATGCATTTTGACGACAATATGCTTCAATGAGGCTATGTATATCGTCAGTGTCACTCCCCTCGTCAAGCTACCCGCCAACGCACCGAGCGTGCTTGATTATTTCTGCAACGATCAGCTACCCCGCGGTAGCCTCGTGCGGGTGTCCATCGGTCGCAGAGCCGTCACTGCACTCGTTCATGAGACACGTGATATTCGAAGCGCGAAGATGTCAGTGAAGAAGTCCGACTTCTCACTGAAGCGGATTGTGACGATTATAGCACTATCACCGCAGCTTTCTCATCATCAGATTGAGCTGGCCAGATGGCTATCGAATCACTATGCATGCTCACTCGCAACGGCACTCACTACGATAGCTCCACTCTCCATTGGCAAACGCGGTGCCTCTATCGATCACGATCCACTCAATAATGAACCACTGTGTACGACGCCTCCGAAAAGCGACCTTACGGTTACAAATCCCGAGGGCGTCATTCGTCGCATCAACGCGATACACACATCATCGTCGGGTCAAACACTCATCCTGGTTCCTGACCGCATCGTTGCCGAATCACTCCAACGAAAGATCACTGCCACCACAACCCTGGTGCATTCCGGACTTCCTGCGACCGAATTGAAACGCATCTATCGTGATGTACTCGACGGAACCATCACAAACGTGATCGGAACAAGAAACGCCCTATTCTTGCCATGGTCATCATTGCGCCACGTGATTGTCGAAGATCCGCTCAATGAGCTCTATAAAAGCGATATGACGCCTCGACTGAATGCATCCGACACTGCACGCCAGCTAGCCCTCTTGCATGGCGCCGCGATTTCATGGCTCACATCAGCGCTGAGTACTGTACAATTTCATCTTCAACAATCCAAAGCGCTGGCCGTGACACTTGATAAGCAAGCGTGGCCTGCGGTTACTCTCACAAGCACTCAAGAAGAAGAAACAGCTGGACATCGCGGTCTCTTCAGCCGACAAGCGCAGCATGCGATTCTCGACGCATACGAACGAGCGGAACCCATTCTTATCTACTCAGCTCGGCGCGGGTACGCAATGACGGCGCGTTGTCGTCGATGCCATCATTGCGTCCAGTGCGCTAATTGCTCCTCTCCGATGCGATGGCATCGTACCAGCGAGAATATGCTCGTGTGCTATCGATGCGCTGCATACCAGTCCGTACCGTCGCAGTGCCCAACATGCAAGGCAGGTGCTATAGCACCGACGGGCTCGCCCGGTAGTCAAAAACTCGCTGAAGCGATACAAACACTCCTGGATCGCTTTGGGCATCCTAAACCAAACATCCCCATTCTTGATTCAGACCTCGTCTTGGAGTCCGATGACGCGTCTCGAGTGTTCGGCGAGCTCGACGCTTCACCGCATCCAATCCTCGTTGCAACGAGTATGATTCTTAGCTACAGATACGTCCGACGTTTTTCAACCGTCATTGTTCCTAATCTTGACCTCCTCGCGTCAAATCCCGACTACCGGTCGCAAGACCGACTTGTGCTCACCCTCGAAAAACTTGGCGATTTTCAACCGGAACGACTCATTCTTCAAACATTCCAAGATGATGGACTTACACAGTACATTGAGAATCGAAGATGGAGCGACTACTTTACCGACGAGCTCGCCATTCGCAAACAGCTGCGATGGCCTCCATACTCAAGAATCATCAAACTAACGTTTAACCACCGTGACCGCTCCGCATCGAGTCGGGCCGCAGCAGTGGGAGCTGACCGACTTACCCGCGCGATCGCGCATCTAAAAGCTCGCGGCACTCAGCTGCTAGGACCCGCTCCGGCGCTTGTCGAAAAGAGCGCTGGCAAATGGTCAAACACAATTATAATCAAGAGCACACTCCCCTCCTCTCGTTTGTCCGAGCTCTTAGCACACCTACCGGATGGCTGGTGGGTGGATATTGACCCGCGAAGCATCTCGTGAGATAATATTCGTATGGAACTCACGCACGTCCCTCATCCTCTTTTATCAAAAATTGCCAAGAAGATATCTGTGGCGGATATTAAGGCCGGTATGTTTACGGAGCTCATTTCAGATATGAAGGTTGCTATGCTCGCCAACAACGGCATCGGCCTCGCCGCCAATCAGGTTGGGCGCCCAGAGGCGCTCTTTATTATCGACGAGAAGCTCGCCACAGAGCATGGCGTGCCATCAGTCTATGTAAACCCCGAAATTACCGAATACGGCATCGAGCGCGACGAGCTCGAGGAAGGATGCCTTTCGATTCCTGGCTTTTGGGTGAATGTCGGTCGACCAAAAAAGATTATGTTCAAAGCCATCGATGGCAATTCCGGTGAACGCGTGAAATTCAGAGCGCGTGGCATGTTGGCACGTGTGCTCCAGCACGAGACGGATCACCTCCGCGGCACTACTATTCGAGAACGCAGTAAAATGGCAAAATAAAAGAGGCCCGAAGGCCTCTTTGGGGAGGAGACGCAGTCACTCGATTTCGGGAAATCGCTTGCTGTCCTCCCAAACGTACGTCATCACGGCGAGGACCATCAGGCCCATGCCGCCGACGAAGACCGCAGCCGAACCAATAACATAGCCAGCACCTATTCCGAAGGCACTGACGAGGCACAGCACGGGAAACCCAACAGGTCCCGAGAAGAATGCGAAGAACCTATCAACAGGTCCCTGCAGTGCGAAGAAAGTAAAAAACTTGTCCATAGAGCCTCCAAGCTCGTAGGTGAAGCCTCATTGCTTCGTGTAGTAATTATAGCATATTTTGATACTAATGTCAAACATCGTATTCTTCGGGACACCGTCCTTTGCTCTACCCGCGCTACGTGCCTTGGCGAAGTCGCCTTTCCGGCCAATCGCCGTGGTTACAACCCTCGATAAGCCCCTAGGACGCAAAAAGACCCTCACGCCAAGCCCTATCGCCCTCGAGGCTGAGCTGTTGGGCATTCCAGCGCTCAAGCTCCCCACCCTTAAAGATGATGCTTCTTGGGCCCAATTTGAGGCTCTCAAGGCTGATGTATGCATTGTAGTAGCCTACGGGAATCTCATTCCTCAGAAATACCTCGCCTCTACACCCCATGGGTGGCTCAATATCCACCCGTCGCTACTTCCCAAGCTTCGCGGCCCATCACCCGTGGCAACAGCAATCCAGCGAGGGATCTCCGACTCAGGCGTCAGTATTATGTTGATTGATGACCAGCAAGATCACGGACCAATCCTCGCTCGACAAGCCTGGACCATTACTTCCACCATTACCACACCCGAAGCAGAGCGCGAAGCTTCTGAGCTGGGAGCACAGCTTCTCCTAGACGTACTACCTCGATACCTGACCGGTGAAATTACCCCGCGACCTCAAAACGACACTGAAGCGACGTTTACGAAAAAGTTTACGCGAGAAGACGGTCGCATCAACTGGAATCTTCCGGCGCAGGACATACTGAATCACATTCGCGCGCTAGGCCATAATCCGGGAACCTGGACAACGTGGGATGGAAAGACGCTCAACGTCGTGCGCGCACACGTATCACAGAAACCGGCAACGACGCCCGGCAACGTTGATGCACGTGGACCAGAGTTAAGGATTTCATGCGCTGATACGCACATTACCATTGATGAGCTACAACTCGAAGGCTCTACTCGGCAAAACGCTGCCGATTTCTTGCGAGGACGCTCGGCAATTGATGGGGCGTGTATGGTCTAAGGTGGCAAGTGAGATGCTTTACGAGGCAACCCTTTTCTGGTAGAATCGTTCCGTTCAATTAACTTCAACCCTATGTCACTCGGAGTCAACGACCTCAAGCCAAAAACATATTTTATCTACGAAGACGCGCCGTATATCGTGTTGGAAACCCACCACCTCAAGATGCAGCAGCGACGTCCCGTCGTTCAGACGCGCATGCGCAACCTCCTCAACGGGAAGGTTCTTGAGCGTAACCTCGCACAATCTGATTTTTTTGAAGAAGCCGACGTCGAGCGTAAAGAGGTCAAGTTTTTGTACGCACATCGCGACAAGTTTATGTTCGTCAATCCCAAAGATCCATCGGATCGCTTTGAATTGAGCAATGAACTCGTCGGTGATAGCGCACAATTTCTCAAGCCCAACACCATCCTCGAATCACTCAATTGGAACGGCGACGTGATCAATATCTCTCTTCCTATTAAGATGCAGTTTAAGGTTGTCGAGGCGCCTCCTGGCATTCGCGGTGATACCGCTACCGGCGGCACGAAGCAGGTCAAAATTGATTCAGGCGCGATGTTGAATGTGCCATTGTTCGTCAACGAAGGCGACGAGATTGTCGTCAACACAGAAACCGGTCAGTACGTTGAACGTGTGAAATAGTTGCTGCAGGGCAAAGGAAAGGAGTGGCATGGCAACGGAATCGGAGCAGTTCCTGGAGAAGGTGCTGTTTATCAGTCACCTTTTAGATGTTAACCCGCTCAAGGTCGCCGTATTCTTACGTGGAGCGGAGCCGGTGTTTAATCGCGAGTGTTGGTTCGCGGACACAAGCTCGCTCGCATTCGCACGACTCGGGCTTACTCCGGACGGCGAGTCACGTGAACCGATTAGTGCATCGAACCCCTCAGTAGCAGCAAACTGGTATCATCTCTGCGACAGTCCACGCGAGGTGTTGGCGCTCTATTATCAGCTCGGATTCGAGCAGTTGGCAATCTGGCGCCTCGCACACATGTGGGAAGAGCTCCAGTAGTCACGTATCGCCACGACGAAGTGTCGTGGTTTTTATTTACGTCGTATGGTGACGAGCAAATCCCCCGCTGGCACACCCTCGAGACCCGCATTGCCCTCCATGGGAAATGCCATGAGATATCGATCGGGAATATCCTTTGGTATATGCACCTCGATTGTCCGCTTTCCTTTCATGCGTCCCGCTCCCGAACAGTTCGTGCACATCGACTCTGGAACCCTACCGTCACCGCTACATTGGGGACAGACAACTGCCTGCGCAAATGTACCAAATGGCGTTCTCACCGCTCGCTGCAGTCGGCCCTGACCCTTGCATTCGCTACAAACAGAAAACTTTGCGTTCTTTGCACCCGTGCTTTCGCAGGTCGTACATGGTTGAAATGCCTCAAACTCATACACCTTGCGCTTGCCAAAGTCCTTGGAATCAACTGAAATATTTAAATGTAAATCCTCACCCTTTTCAGGACGACCTCGCTGTTGAGCGCCAGAGAACATATCAAACATGGATTCAAATCCCGAACCGCCCATACCTCCGAAATCAAAATGAGCATCTTGGAATCCACCGCCTCCACCAAACCCTCCGGCCTGCTGACCAGCGTCTCCATACCGATCGAATCGCGCCTTTTTGTCAGGATCTGAAAGCACCTGATAGGCCTCGTTCACCTCTTTGAAGCGGGCTTCATTACCTCCCTTTTTATCAGGGTGATGTTGATGTGCCAGCTTCCGATACGCCTTCTTAATGTCCTCAGCAGAAGCGCTAGGCTGTACGCCGAGAGTTTTATAGGGGTCATTCATAGTCAATTCAAAGCTCGATTACTTCTGCCTGGACGTTACGAGTAGCAACTTTCAAGAATCCAACCGCCTTGAGCATTGCAAAGATACCAACTCCACACCAAATCGCTCCTTCACGATATATGAACAACACCGACCAAAGAACAAGAAACAAACCGAAGGCAAGGAGCGGCGGAAGAAACGATCCTAGTGGACCAAGGTACTTCTGAATATACATCTCCACATTTTTTGCGATATCGGACTTCACCTGCGCACGCATCGATGCAGGCAGTTGATTGAGCTGAGCCGCAAGCACTGGACTGGTATATGCATCCTTGAGGTAGCCCTGCACGCCAACGCTCACTTCTTTTACGCCGACTGTATGGTTGGATGGCAGCAAATAGAAACCTAATGAGATCATCAAGAACGTGCCCAGCATGAGCGGAGTTAAACCTGCACCCAGAGACGTCGACACGCGAAGCGAGTGGCGATCGCTCATATCGGAGCGGATTCTCTGTGATGCCAGATACCACAGGCCAGCAAAGAGCGGAAGCATACTGATATACCAAAGATCAGGACTCCAAAAAAGGATAAATGAAGCCCATGAAGCCACAATCGCTGAGACTCGCTCCATGGGCCGCTCTAAGAGCATCCACGCTATTGCTGTAATCGCCGAGGCGAGGATCAACGCTATCGACGGCCAGATGATTACCGTATAATTCGCAAATCGCATGGGGCTTTCTAGCCATGGCTTCGCCGTCGCCCAGAGCAATGCGGAGGAAAGTGCAACGGCACAAATGAGAGATATTCTTTTGAGTGGGATCGCTTCCATGGAGGTAGTGTAGCACGGAATAGTAGACACAGAAATTGACGCTTGTCACATTTTATGAGATAGTCTCATTTGCTACCAAGGAGGTACCAGATGCCGGGAAGCTCATTCGTAACGCGTCTCGAAGAAGGCATTGAACTGCCAGCGCTTCCGCACAGGGTCAACGAAGCGAATATCAGCGAGACCCAAGAACTCGTCGAGGCCCTATACATCTCGATGACTGTGATGCGCTTCTTTCAATTCGAGACCCCGAATGCCCCTCGAATTGCTCTTTACGAGGTGGAAGGCATGCCTCATGAAACTGTCGGCATGGTCATTGACCGCACAGCTCGCATTGTAAAGCTTGTGGATCAATTCTTTAAGAGCAGGAACATAGCACTGACTCCCTCGGTCCGGCCCAACGGACAGCTCATTAGCTTTACTGCTTAGCGACTAAAGCGCACTTCTCATCCTCGGCATCGCTGCCGAGGATTTTTTATACGCGTTACTCCTTTTTCTCCTCCGGCTTTGCTTCAGTTGCCTCTTGTGCTGCAGGCTGTCCGTCGGCTGGTGCAGCTGCTGCTTGTTCTTTGTACATTGCAGCGCCTACCTCTTGCGCCTTCTTACTCAACACTTCAGCGGCTGATTTCATCTTCTCTTTATCGTTTGCTTGAAGCGCAGTTTTTGCTTCGGTTATTTTTGCTTCGAGATCCTTTACATCATCCTCTTTGAGCTTGGCCTTGTTATCGGCAA
>JAGOPO010000001.1 GCA_017992005.1 Minisyncoccota bacterium | reverse complement strand
GGAAAAACCATGCGTTACAAACTACCGCACCAACAAGTATCAGCGTAGCGACTGTTCGCAAAGAGGTGGATCGCGCCATATAACATCATGAACGATACGACTCCTCCTGACGCGCCAAAAGTATAGATCGCAGCTGTTCAAGATTTTCGAGCACCATGCCACACCCTCGGACAACCGCAGTCAGAGGGTCCGCAACTGGCTGAACGAGTAATTTTGTTTCTCGCGCTATAAGCGTATCAAGGCCTCGGATAAGAGCTCCTCCACCCGCAATTGCTATGGGGCGGTTTATCAGATCAGCAGTGAGCTCTGGCGGCGTTTCCTCAATCGTGTTTCTCACAGCGCGCACGATGCTTTTTATGGAACGACTCATCGCACCGCGTATTTCTTGCGACGTGATCGCTAGCTCCCGAGGCAGTCCCGACACAAGATCACGTCCCCGCACCGGCAACTCCAACTCCTCTTCCAGTGTCCATGCCGAACCGAGAGACACTTTTACATTTTCGCCCGTTGCCTCACCGATGAGTAAGTTTTTCTCTTCACGCAAAAAACGAATAATATCGTCAGTCAGCTTATCTCCAGCGATTCGTAATGAACGAGATGAAATCAGTCCTCCCATCGAGATAACGGCAACCTCGGTCGTTCCACCTCCGATATCAACAATCACATTAGGCACCGCATCTTGGATCGGCAATCGCGCGCCGAGAGCAGCCGCCATTGGCTCCTCGATGAGGTACACCTCTCTGGCGCCAGCGTTATAGGTTGCGTCCTGCACAGCTCGACGCTCAACCTCGGTAACCCCTGACGGGATTCCGATGACTACACGTGGTCGGGGCATAATCGACCACGCGCCCGTATGAACGCGATCGATAAAATACTTCAGCATCTGCTCAGTAACCTCAAAATCAGATACGACTCCATTCACGAGCGGTCTCGTCACGGTGATGTGTCCAGGCGTCCTACCTATCATACGACGGGCTTCAGTTCCAATGGCGAGTATCTTTCCCGTTTTTTGGTTCAGCGCCACGATGCTTGGCTCGTTGATCACGATGCCCTTGTCGCGCACATACACAAGGGTATTCGCAGTACCCAAATCAATACCAATGTCTTTTGACCACATTCCAAAGAGATTCTTGAACATATCGACACTGTACCCTACCAGAAAGCGGCCATCATCTAAAGTTGACTTTTGATGGTTTTAGCGTATATTCACACCTCTGCAGGAGGTATCTTCATTGACAACAGTAGGGCCGGAACTGGAAGAATTCCAGCTTGGACCAGATATTGAATTCACTGAGCGCATGGCGGTACGCTCGATGGTCGAAACCACAGCACTCATCACGTGGATTTCGCTGATTCTCGCATACGCATTAAGCGCCTCACTGCAATGGGTGACAGTAGGCTGCGGGCTCACACTCCTCGTTCGTGAACTCTACCGACGGTCCCAGTTGGAACACACAGCGAATCATCTGGTCATCGCAAGGTTCATGAGTAATCGGATATCGTTCTTTGGGGCGTTGTCCGGCCTAGGTCTTGCAAGTATGCAAGTTGAATTTAGACTGCCCTTCATACTGGCATGCGCCGTCCTCGCATCGATCACCATTTTCTTGTTTGCGCAGCGTGATCAGCGGACGCGTATTACGCTATTGTACGCAATCCAAGTAGTCGGAACGTACCTACTTGTTAGCGCCAGCACAAGTGCATAAGCAAACCCCGAGTTTCCTCGGGGTTTTTTGTTTTCTATTAATAGCTCTGTGCGAAGAGCCAGTGTCTATGAGCCGCCGAGCCACATTTAATACACGTTGCCTCAACGTGCTCATCGATACGACTTAGCTCAAGCACCCTCGGTGTCGCCTTCGAAACCTCTTTAATCAAAGCCTCACAATCGGCACTTTCACACCATGGAGCACGAATAAACATTTTTTTATTCGTCATAATCTCCATGAATCCCTCCCAAGAAGCCACGTCGCTTGTGAGCGACAGCTTTGCTGCGTCACTTCGCTCAAGCAATGATGACTGCACATCTGTAAGAAGCTCCTGAACTTGCTCGACTACGTCCGCGTCAGGAATTGTCGTCTTTGCAAAAGTATCTCGACGCACAGCCGTGACGGTTCGACTTTCAGCCTCACGAGCTCCGACTTCTAATCTGATCGGCGTACCAGCAAGTTCATGCTCATTAATTCGAAAACCCATAGTATGCTCGAAGTCATCATCGAGCTGCACTCGAACACCAGCGCTCGCCAAGCGCTCGACTATGCTCGTTGCATACGCGACTGCCTGGGCTTGTTTTTCCTGATCTTTGCCGCCCAGAGCCAATACAACAACTTGCTTCGGAGCAACCCGCGGAGGAAGAATGAGCCCAGCATCGTCACCATGCACAAAAATCAAACCACCGATTGAACGCGTTGAAAGACCCCAGCTTGTTTGATGCGCCGTTGTTTGGCCTCCTTCTTTATTCTGATATGAAACATTAAACACTTCAGCAAAATGAGTTCCGAGATAATGGCTCGTCGCGGCCTGCAATGCTTTTCCGTCTGGTAAGACAATCTCAACTGAATACGTCCTATCAGCGCCAGCAAACTTCTCCGATGAACTCTTCAAGCCGATGTAAGGCGAGATTGCAAATTCCTCTTCGTAAAACCGCCTGTACCAGGTGAGCGCGCGTAATACCATCTCCATTGCATCAGACTCATCTGCGTGCACTGTATGCCCTTCTTGCCACAAAAACTCACTCGTTCGAAGAAATGGGTACGTACGTTTTTCCCATCGAACGACATTACACCACTGATTAATCTTCAGAGGTAAATCGCGCCATGATTGAATCCAATCCGAAAATGTTGCGTACATGATTGTCTCCGATGTAGGTCGAATAGCAAGAGGCTCTGCGAGCTCCTCTCCTCCTCCATGAGTAACTACTGCCAACTCCGGTGAGAATCCCGCAACGTGCTCTTTCTCACGCTGTAAATAACTCATCGGAATGAGGAGTGGGAAGTAGACATTTTGCACGCCGTCAGCCTTAAACCAACTATCGAGTACTGACTGCACTCGCTCCCAAATGGCATAGCCACGAGGCTTTATGATCATACATCCTTTCACTGGAGCATATTCAGCGAGTCCAGCCCGCGCGACGACGTCACCATACCATTCAGCAATATTCTCACTTTTTTTCGTCAGTGCTTTTTTTTCAAATGTAGGCATCTTAGAATAGTTTTACGACATCCTTAATTGTTACCGCCACCATCAGCACGAGGAGCACAATGAAACCCAATGCATGAATGGTGCGCTCTGTTGATTCGCGTAATGATTTTCCGCGAAGCTTCTGTGCGATAATCATCACCGCACGACCTCCATCAAGCGCCGGAAACGGCAATACATTGAGTACCGCTAAATTCACTGAAATCATTGCCATAAACTGAAGTAAATAGGTGAACCCCACGCGAGCGGCTTGCCCCGTCATCGAGGCAATACCGATAGGACCAGAAATATCAGCTCCGAGACTGCCGGTACGAAATAGCGAGGCTAGTAGTCCACCGTATCCAACAAGCGTCGCTGTAAAGAGGTGCCACGTATCAACCACACCCAACCACATACTCTGGTACCACGGATATCGGACTACGCCGGTACGCGCTAGTGAAATGCCGATAGGTCCTTCGTTCGGATTCGAAGAAGAGCGCAACGCTAGAGGGAGATCCACGGAATCTGCTCCTCTTCGAATTGTGATGATCACCGATGCATCCATGTGACTGTATGCAAACTTCTGAACATCTTCCGGAGTTGCGATTCGCTCTAGCTCAGAGCGATCGGTTTGTTTGAAACCGAGAATCTCATCTAAGGGGCGTAAACCGGCACGCTCCGCAGGACTCGACTGCAACACTTGAATAATTTGGACTTTCACATCTCTTGCGCGAGCAGCCATGTCCTCATCGAAGATCCCGACACGAAGACCCCCGAAATTGCATATCACGAGCAAAACAGCCGCCAACACTAAATTCATCGCAACACCGGCGAAGACAACAGCGAGCTGCGACCAGAATCCTGCAAATCCAAAACTGCCGGGTGCAGTGCGTTGCTCGCCCTCTTCACCGAAGATACGCACAAATCCACCAAAAAGTATGACGTTGATACTATAGATTGTTCCGTTGTGCTGAAAACTCCACAGCCGAGGTGGGAATCCAAGCCCAAACTCCTCTACCTTCATCCCTGTTTTCTTTGCAACAATAAAATGCCCCGCTTCATGCACAAGCACAAGAACCGACAGAACGAGAATAAATACAATAAAGGTAAACATGCTACACGCTCATGAGCTCGGACTCTTTCTTCTTAGCGATATCATCAAGCTTTCCGTTGTACTCATCAACAATTTTTTGCAGCTGCTCTTTTGCGCGATGCACATCATCTTCACGTGCAGTCTTTTCTTTGACGGCGGACTGCACCTTTTTGAGAATGTCTTCACGCAATTGTCGCACTCGAATTCGAGCTTCTTCGGTCTTCGTACCAAGTAGTTTTGTATACTCAAGACGACGCTCTTGTGTCAGCGCCGGCACTGTAAGGCGGACGGCAACCCCATCAACTACGGGAGAAAGCTGCAATGACGATTCGCGGATTCCCTTTTCGATAGCCGCAAGAGCGCCCTTGTCCCATGGCTGTATTGCGATGCTTCGGGGATCGGGAGTGCTAATAGCTGCGACTTCCTTGATGCGTAAAGGAGTCCCCATATAATCAATGACAATATCAGAAACCATGTCAGGATTTGCACGACCCGTACGAATTGAGGTGGCCTCGTTTTGTAGCCACTCGATAATCCCTTCAAGGTCTTTACGACGGTCTTTGATGAGTTGTTCAATCATAATCAATGAATACTACCATGAAATACGAGGTAATTCCAGCGCAAAAGCATCCAGGGCCAATCGCTTATTATTCTTCGACTCGCTCAGGTGAGCGACAACGCTTACGAGTGAGCGCACGAGCACAGCAGTTGCAGCATCCTCTAGCATTCTCTTCCGTGCCAATGTGAGCCACCACAAAATAATCTCTCCAGTTCGCTCATGATCAGCGAGTTGCTTTGTATACAGCAAACGCTCCGCGATGGGTTGCGCGCAAAACAACTTCAACTCCTCACTTGCTTTCATTATGTCACGCATCACATCGCCACGAACACATTGCAATGCGTATCCAGGCCGCCCCAAAGCAATAGAACTCACGAGCTGGATATCGGTCTCTTGAAGGTGAGCAGCCCGTAATACTTCACGAACGTCATTATCCGCCAGCAGAGAAAATTCTATTTGAAAACATCGTGATAGTATCGTCGAGATAATCGCTCGCGGAAACGATGAGATCAGAAAAACGGACACATACGGTGGGGTCTCCTCGAGTAACTTCAAGAGAGCGTTTGCCGCTTCATCGCTCAATTTTTC
Source organism: Minisyncoccota bacterium (assembly GCA_017992005.1). Lineage (GTDB taxonomy): Bacteria > Patescibacteriota > Minisyncoccia > 2-02-FULL-40-12 > GWA2-44-9 > JAGOPO01. The sequence goes on along the minus strand of JAGOPO010000001.1, from coordinate 93,803 downwards.
AGCATCATCAATGACAGCAATTTTGTGCAAGCCGTACAGAGGCCGCTGATATGCCCACCGCTTTAGTCGCAAGGCATCGTCGATGGAGATATCAGTTATCTTGCCAGTATCCTTACTAATCCCGGTCATCAAAAACATGTAATCGGGATTGTTCGCAATATCACTATCCGTACGCAATACATGTCTCGCAACATCGTGGGCAAACATTTTCTTGCCGATTCCCGACTCTCCGCTGAGTAAATAGACACCCGAAAGCTTCCCTTTTTTCAGAATTTCTTCCAACAGATTCTTTTGTTGCGTGTGACCAAAGACACTCCACTGCATACACTGAATCTACCACGAGTACAGCAAAATGAAACTATCCCAACAGCGTCTGTGCAATCCGCTGTGCCGCGTCGACATGCGCAAATTCCTTAATCCGCAACGCCACACCAGGATAGACCGATGGATCAAGAAGTCGCTGTACTTGTGAAATCAGCACTTGACCACTGAGATTAGCGCCGTCCATGACAACCGCACCGAATCCAGAAAGCTCTTGAGCATTACGAGCCTGGTGATCGCTCGCAGACCCCGCCAGCGGGATAATTATCATGGGTTTTGAGAGATATGATAGCTCTGTAAGCATCCCCGCTGAACCACGCGTTATGGCAATGTCGCATGCCCCATACGCTGTAGCGAGCTGACCTTGATCAAGGAAGGGGTAGACTCGGTAGTGCGCAGCAATAAGCGGAGCAAATGCACTCCCTCCTTCTTTCATAAGCGTTTCGACAGCCTGATGAACGGACTCGAAATTCCTATCTCCAGTTTGATGAATTATCTGATAGTTTTTTTGAAGTAATGAAACGAGCACCTCTAAGATCAGGTCATTGAGTTGCTGCGCGCCAGAAGAACTTCCGGTCACAAAAATTGTTTTCTTAGTTGGGTCGAGCTTGAGCGCCGATTGCGCGAGCCCACGATCAACGCAACACAGTTCTGTTCGAAATGGATTGCCAACCAATAACGTGGAGCGCCCTAATTTCTTAAAATAGCCATCTGAACTTGGAAACGATGTAAAGACAAGCTGACTTCTTTTGGCGAGCATGCGATTAGCCAAACCCGGGACTGCGTCCGATTCGTGTAGATACACCGGTATCCGATACAGGCGTGCCGCCAACACTGGGAACACACACGTATACCCTCCTTTTGCAAAAACCACATCCGGCATATAGAGCCACATTCGGACCAGAGATTGAACAAGAGCGATGGGCGCCTTAAAAATATCGAGGAGATTCCCTATGCTCGAGTAACGACGTAATTTAGGGGCAATAATCTGAATGTACCCAATACCTGCCTCTCGAGCCGCACGCTCGAGCAGTGGACCATCACCCATCAAGCGAACACTCACTTCTTTCTCAAGTGAAAGCAGCGCTCGCGCAACGGCAATGAGCGGATAGATATGTCCACCAGTGCCCCCACCAACAAGTAGAACGCGTTTACTCATGGCTTGTCTGGTAATGATTTAACGCCGCCTCGTGGTACGGCTTTTCGAAGATCGTGAAATATTCGCACCTGCAAGGCAGCACCCAGAATGGCGAAGACGCCACCGAGCGTAAAAGCAGCATCGAATCCAAAGTGCGTAACGACGATACCGGAAATAGCGGCCGCGCTTGCGCCGCTAACGCCAATAGCGACGGACTCCATCGACCACTCTACATTTTCCTTCATTGCATCGATATGTCGCGTGAATATCGCATACCACGGCGGCACTGCGAGCGCTGTACCAATTCCAAAGAACGCCTGAATGACATAGATGTGGTTTGCCTCGGATGCAAACAAATACATAAATGGAGTGAGCGCAATAAGGAAGCTGCCCGTTATCATACTGTAGTAATCGTCATACTCTCCGTGATTCTTATCGAGCCAACGCGCCACAGGTATCTGAAGAACCGCCTTCACAATTTGTGCGATTGCAGCTGCAAATCCTACAACCTCAATGCTGCCGTTATTGATTTGACCCGTGACATACACCGCAAACACCGGTGCAAAAACTGAAAAGCCTGCGTTGATGAGGAAATCACTGGTGATAAGAATTCGTATCGTATGGCTTATACGCATATGGTCTTAGTATATCAGAAAGCCGCCTATCGTGGCGGCTAGACTGTGCATGAAACCGGAGCTAACGGGACGGCAGACGAGGAACACCCCACCCCGTAGCGCTATCATCACCAATCGGACCGATATCCCTTGAAAGCTCATGGAGATATGTTCGCGTCGCCTGAGCCTCAAGTCGAGCATTTCGTTGCCATACGAGAGCAGCTAATCCGACCACATGAGGCGCAGCCATGGAGGAACCCGATAATATTGCATAGCCACCATCGCGAAAAGTTGACTCGATATTTACTCCAGGTGCAGCGAATTCGATATCGCCATTTTCAGGAACATATGACTCCGTGGTTTCATTAAAACCGCGTGAGGAAAATTCAGCAGAATGATCATCGGAATCGATGGCTCCAACCGATACGACTCGGGAATCTCTCGCCGGCCAGTCAATGCTTTCCTTGTAGGGACCGTCATTGCCTGCAGGCGCTACAATCATAACATCGTGATCAGCGGCATAGCCGATAGCATCGGATATCATCGAGCTCTGAGCCTCTCCACCCATACCCAAGAGGACTATGTTTGCTCCCTCGTTTACCGCGTGAGTGATTGCAACGGCAATATCATCAGAAAAGCAAACACCGGAAGAAGCACACACGCGGTACGCTGAAATGCTGGCCTGAGGAGCAAATCCATAGATGCCCTTGCCGTTGATTCCGCCATTTGCAGAAATCACACCAGTCATATGCGTTCCATGCCCATTACCATCATCGCATTGATTATCAAGAAACGCCTTCACGGGGTCAGCAACATCGAAACACCCATCAATAACACCCTTCAAATCAGGATGCCCGCGATCTACGCCGGTATCAAGAATAGCAATAGAAACCCCAGAACCTCCTTGCGAAGTGGATTTGCCCGAATCACCGATGAGAGAGCTCACTCCCCATGGCACACCCTGCGTGGGCATCATCCGTGGAGTCGGCGTAGATGAGGGCTGGACGTCTGAAAGAATGTAATACTTTTTTACCGGAATGGGCTTCAATCCGGCTAGCTTCGCAATGCGAACCTGAAGATCGCTTAAGTCCGCGGTAAAGCCATCGGAGAACACGTGCCGGGCACTCATTGCATTACGCCAAAAAGCACGATTCGTTGTTATATAGTAACGATTCGAAGCTCCGGTTGACGCCACAGCAATGCCTGGCGCGAGAAAAACTAACGTAATTACTAGCAAAAGTGAGGATATCCCCTTATTCATAGCTTCCTGTATAGTAGCACAAAGTCGCCCCGTCAACAATCCACTACTGACTATGCTTCCTCGTTCTTTGGAGTGCAGTCATACGTTTTAAGAACGGAAAAATCCTCCAAAAGAACCGCTTTCGTTGAGGAATTATAGACTGACACCGCTGGGTGATACAGTGGGATAATCCGGATGCGACCATACGCCGCCATTGCCTCAAACACTCGGCCGTGCATGACACTGATTGGTCGCAACAATTCATGTAGTCCAAACAGCTGCATGATATACCCCATGGCATATCGCCCAAGCGGAACCAGAATCTCTGGCTGAATGATGGCAATTTGACGGTCAAGAAAGAGTCCATACGCATCAATCTCAGCGGGAACCGGGTCTCGATTATGAGGCGGCCTGTCTTTTACGATATTCGTTATGTAGACGTCTTTTCGATCAACTTCGACCGATGCGAGAAGTTGATCAAGTATTTTTCCGGCAGCGCCAACAAACGGCCTCCCCGATGCAGCTTCGTTACGCCCAGGAGCTTCACCGATAAACATGACTCGCGCCCAATGGCTCCCCTCCCCAATAACAGGATGTCGTTGATTCTCGGTGCGCTCCGCATACAGCGGAGAAGTCGAAAGCACGAGAATTTCTTCTTTGATTTTTCGAAGCTCTTCTGTCCGATCTACGTGCATATTTGACATCCTAACGTTCTGAGGCACCAGCAGCAAGCGCTAAGACACCCCACCACAAAAACCTCCCCTGCTGAATCGTAAAAAAGAAGTGATCCATCGTGCCAGTGAGCATCACCGCACCTACGAGAATAAGAAGCCCCCTACGAACGATCACCCCCTGAGAAGACACCACCGTATGTACTCGAGCAACATCGAAGAGAATAATACCGAGAGCGATAACACCGAGCACCCCCATCTCTGCATACGTCAGAAGGTAAATATTATGCACAGGCGCCACAAGGTACGGCGATAGCGTAGGATTCGAACTTGCAAGCCACGTTGTAAAGTTACCGATTCCGACGCCAATCCAATGGACTCCAGCCTTGAGGGGCTCATGGAGAGATAATGACTCTACTGCATAATACTTCCGCATCTGTAGCGCTTCATCCGAGCTGTGCACCGTGGTACGAGCGAGCACGAGCGGCCAAGCGAACGCCAGAAACACAACAGTCGATATGAGCGTCGTAATCAGGATACGGGATATTGCCTTACCGCCATCCTGGCGAATCACCACCACAAATAATGATGTAGTTGCCAGCATCCAAACCGCAACACTGGTGCGCGAGAAGGTAACAAATAGCCCACAAAGTAAAATGCTATACGCGAGGGGCCAAACCCATCGCATCGGATGCCGATGAGAATCGTGTCGCATCCATAGCCACATACACATCCAAAGACTTGTCACGAGATACATCGCAAGGACATTCGGATGAGGCAGCGACCCGTATGCGCGCAATATCTTTTCTCCTGATGATGCGTAAAATACAGCAACACCGTGCATATCAACACGTAGCAACGTCTCTCCTACGATACGCAACCCAATGTCATGCTGGGTAAGAAACTGTGCAATGCCAAGCACGGATTGACTCATCGCCCCTATGACGAACGCAAGTGCGGACCAATCATGACTAAATCTATTCCAAGCATATCGACGAAGATAGAGAAAAAATAATATGCCCTGCAATAATCGCGTAAGCTGATACACACCAATTGAAAGTGCAGGAGCATCGACCAATGAAATGCACGCCGCAGCAATCAGTAATGCGAAACGCCATTGTGTACGCCAGGATATGACTAGCTCAGAAAAGAAACCCCTCGCTCCAGCAAACACGAGAAGTACGAACATAAGAATGTCAGTCCCGTACAGGCTCATCGAGCGCCACTCCTGAAACACCGTGTCGGCATGCCAAAGAACGACGCGAGTTTGCCACGCAATGACTCCTAAAAAAACATACCATATCCATCGCTCCGCACGCTCAGCGTTGAACATCATCGAATAAGCACCTCCATCAACACTCCCGCCATAAATACTAGAGCGATCAGCATGACAACCCCGCTGGGGAGCGTCGAGGCAAATTCAGGACTTCGTTGCGGAGCTTTTCTCGCTCGAAGATATGCAAACAGCAACAATGCAGTCTGGATACCGACGGCGACCGAACCAACAAGACCAATGATGTCGATAAAATTTCTAAAGCCACTTAGATACAAAGCAATTGGCGGGACGATGGCGAGTGCCCACGCAGCGCCCTTCTTTTGAGAATACTCAATGTGAAATGTCTCAAAAAGTATCGTCCCGAGCGCAATATACGACGTACCGACAGTGAGCAACCCCAGCAGTGAACCAATAACGAGCACGCGCGACCCTAAGAAATGAAACAAACCGGCTATCGCCGCCGGAGACGTAACTTCACCACTAACACCCACGACAAGCACCGCGAAAAGGAAATAGATGCACGCTACAAATATCATCGCCATACGGATCGATCGCTTCAGTAGCCGCTCGCTTCCGGCAAGTACTTGGCGCTGAAGCGGAATGGCAGAAAATCCGGATAGCGAAAACAGTAGCACACCATATGGCAGATACCAAAAATGGGCCGTCGTGCCGCTATAGTTTGCGCTATCGATACTGTGTACTCCATATGCGACCATCGCAAAAATTGCGAGCGTATACGCAGCAATGACAACTAGCTCTACTCTTGCTATGGATCGTAGTCGAAGCAACCAAACGGTCGAAAGCACCAATGCGAACACAACTCCGTACCAGGCAGCGTCGAGACGAATATAGTATGAAAATATCGTCTGGAGAAACTCACCCGCAAGAATACAATATGCGAGCAACGCACCGAAGAGCGATAGAACGTGCACAACAACGGAAAGGCGACGGGGAATCTCTCCAAGCCAGACTGAGACATACCCCGGTATCTGGTGCACACCACTTGTGGAAAGAACGAGTTCCGCCAGGAGTACATGAAAAAGGCCAACGAGCAACGTCAAAGCAACAAGCCACATCGTTCCTATAAAAAATCCAGCCTTCGCAAATGCAAACGGAATACCAAAAAGACCCGCACCGATCATCGCACTCACCAAGAGCGCTGTTGCCTGATAGAACTTCAAAGATGATCCGATCGGAGTAGACATGCCGTCATTGTACCTCGCCTCACTACGCCTGACAAAAAAGGGAGCAGCTTCGTAGCCGCTCCCTTTTTGAATTAACTCTTCTTTCCACTGCTGCGCTTACGTAGCGCAAGCTCGAGCACTTCATCAACATGAGAAACGAATTCAAATGTAAGCTTCTTTTTAACTTCGCTCGGCATCTCGCTCATATCCCGTTTATTTTCCATTGGCACTATAACTCTCTTCATCCCAGCGCGTAGTGCCGCGAGTGCCTTTTCTTTTAAGCCACCAATCTCCATAACCTTCCCCCGCAAGGTAACCTCCCCGGTCATCGCAATTTCACGACGCACAGGCCAGCCCATAAAGAGCGAAACAAGCGCCGTGGTCAGTGCAATACCTGCCGAGGGGCCATCCTTTTTCACTGCACCGCTTGGTATATGAATATGCAGATCCTCACGAGACATATCGACTTCAACGCCGTGGCGAGCCGACCATGCTCGAGCAAACGAGAGAGCTGCTTGTGCGCTTTCACGCATAACATCACCGAGCTGCCCGGTTAGCACAAGCTTACCCTTCCCAGGCATTCTGGTCACTTCAATAGGAAATACCTCCCCACCGACAGGGGTCCATCCAAGCCCCGTGACGACTCCAATTTGATCCGTCTGTTCCCCCTGCTGATGCATGTAACGCTCAGCACCAAGAAAATCAGCAAGCTCAGATACGAGCACGGTCGTTTTCTTCTGTCTCTTCCCCTCAACGATGGCGCGCGTCACTTTGCGAACAACGGTATTGAGCAGCCGGGCAAGCTCGCGCACGCCGGCCTCTCTCGTCCAATCACGAATTATTTTTAGCAGGACCGCATCCGCGATACGCACGTCCTCTTTTTTAAGTCCATGATCTCCGAGCGCCTTTGCCCACAAGAAATTTTTGGCAATGTTGAGTTTTTCCGTCTCCGTATAGCCTGGAAAATCAATAATTTCCAATCGATCGCGTAACGCAGCCGGTATCGTCTCCAATGAATTCGCTGTTGCGACAAATAGCACATCGGAAAGATCCAGAGGCATCTCAAGGTAGTGGTCCGAAAATGCATTATTTTGCTGAGGATCGAGCGCCTCAAGAAGCGCCGAGCTCGGGTCGCCCCTAAAATCAGCTCCCAATTTGTCGATTTCGTCTAGGAGGAATACCGGGTTACGAACTTTGACAGTATGAATCCCTTGCACAATACGTCCTGGCATAGCGCCTACATAGGTTCTTCGATGACCTCGTATTTCAGCTTCGTCCCGAATACCACCCAGAGAGATGCGCGTAAACTTCCGTCCAAGCGCCCTGGCAATGCTCTGGCCGATGCTCGTCTTTCCTGTTCCAGGAGGACCGTAGAAACATAATATTGGCCCGCGCAGTTTGCCGACTTGCTTCTGGACCGCGAGATACTCGAGTATTCTATCCTTTACCTTCTCCAAGCCTGCATGATCTTCATCAAGAATTTTCTTTGAAAGCTTTAAATCAATTTTATCTTTCGTCGTCTCGCTCCAAGGCAATTCAATGAGCCAATCGAGGTAGGTACGGATATAGGAAACCTCGGGACTCATTGGGGGCATCTTCGTGAGCCGTCCAAACTCTTTCATTGCCTTTTCGTGTACAGCTTGAGGCATTTTTGCATCCTCGATTTTCTTCTTTAAACCATCGAGTTCATCGCGATCCTCATCGACTCCAAGCTCTTTTTCGATGCTTTTCAATTGCTCCCGCAAAAAGAATTCCTTTTGCATTCTTCCAATTTTTCTCTTCGTTTCTTTTGCTAGATTCTTTTCGGCCTCCAACACCTCCATTTCACGAGAGAGGTATATATTGAGCTGCCGCAATGCGTCACCATGACCTCGCATCTCGAGTATTTCCTGCTGCTGCTGCATGTCTAAATTAAGATTCGCTGCAACAAGTCCGACAATTTGCTCAGCGTCACGAAGTTGCGTCATGAGATACACGACCTCGGGTAAAATTGCAGGAAATGATCTCACTTCAGCGACGTGCTTAAACTGCTCAAGGACCCGCCGAAGCAACGCGGAGTTTTCGGGGCTTTCCATGGAATCAATCGATTCAACCGTCGTCGCGCGTACCTGAATATATGGAGCGAACCCAACGTAATGAGTAATGCGAGCACGACTCAAACCTTCGACATCGACTTTTGCGGATCCATCCGGGAGGCGTACGACTGAAATAATCTTTCCAACCGTTCCAACGGAAAACAGATCGTTTTCACCGATATCATCTTCTATATTTTTCTGCGTCACAAAGAGAACAAGACGATCGGACGCAAGCGCAGCCTCCAAAGCCGCGATCGATTTTGGTCGCTGCACAATCAGCGGAATAACCACCTTCGGAAATAGAACCGTATTCTTGAGCGCAATCAAAGGCACTTGATCGCTCAAATTTGATGTGGGATGTGTGCGTAGTTCACTCATAGAGATGCAGGATACCAAATATTGGCACTCAGCGCAAGTGAGTGCCAGTCATAAAAGTCATTCATTTATAACTCAAATGACTGTCCCAACGTGGGAACAACCGCATCCACACGCAGTTCCCGTCTCGCGCGCTCCGCAAGCGCGTTCGAAGACTCAAGCTCTCCTTGAACGACGAAGCACTTCTTAAGGGAACTACCTTGGTTTGCTTGACGAATATACTCCATTAAGCCGTTTTGATCGGCATGCGCAGAGTAGGCTCCAATTGCATGCACGTGGCAACGCACTGGAACATCCTGCCCAAATATCGAAACAACCTTTTCTCCATCCAAAATTCGGCGACCGAGAGAGCCCTGCACTTGATATCCGATAAAGAGGATCGTGTTTCTGCTGTCAGAAAGATATCGAAGCTCATGATGCAGAATCCTACCCCCTGTACTCATACCAGATCCTGCAATAATTATTTTAGGCGCCGAAATATCATTGATATGCTTTGACTGCTGAACATCTCCCGTAAACGTAAGCCACGGGAAATTAAATATTCCTTGGTTATCCCTTAGGATTCTGCGTGCTCCTTCATTGAAGTACGTAGAAAACCGACCATACTCTTTCGTGATGTGTATTGCTAGCGGGCTATCAAGAAAAACCGGCATCTTCGGAAGCTTTCCTTGCTCAAAGAACGCATCGAGCTCCACTAGTAACTCCTGTGTTCGCTCGACAGCAAATGAAGGTATCATGAGGACGCCGTTTCTTTTGTACGTCTCTAATATCACTTCAAGTAATTTCGTATTTCGCTCAGATCTCGCTTCATGCAACCTACTGCCGTATGCAGACTCCACGAGCATATAATCGACGCCTCGAACATAGTCAATATCTTGCAATAATATCGAAGGCTGATTCCCGATATCACCAGGAAAAACAATACGTTTTTCAACGCCGTTATCTTGCACGATAAATTCCCAAGCAGTGGATCCAAGAACATGCCCCGAATCGTGGCCCTGCACAACGACGCTTGCATTAAGCTTCAGACGTTGGCGGTAGGAAACGCCTCGAAATAGAGCGAGCGATCGTTCAAGATCCTCGCGATCATACATTGGAGCATAATTAAAATTGCGAGCCTCCGTTATCACTTTATCGAGCGTGTCCGGAAGAGCAACCGCTACAATCGAAGCCGTCGGTTCACTAGCGTAAATGACGCCACGAAAACCCTCACGATACAGCTTCGGAATGCGCCCCATATGATCAACATGACTGTGCGTTATGAATACATAATCGATCTTAGATGCATCGTATCCAAATGCCTGAAAATTCATTTCGTCGCCATACCGAGAACCCTGAATCATTCCGCAATCGATGATAATTCTCAATCCACCGACTTCAAGCAAGTAATTAGCACCCGTTACGTGCGTTGCGCCGCCAAAAAATGTGAGCTTCATAGTATCAGTATACACCTACACGCCAAGAACGATTGAGCATAAGTAGCCAAGGATTGCAGAAAGTGCGATAGGCGGAAGTGCGGCCATCGGAGCTGCTTCTTTTTGACGCAAGAACAGCCATTGCATGACAAGAACTCCGACGAGAGAAAAAAGCACAATAATCACAGCAGCGTCCGTCGAATGCCTAAGAACAGAAATCGCTAAAATAAGTGGCAGCGTTACATCCCCCGATCCAAGCATCATCAATTCGTTTGAGTTAAGAGCATCTGCTTTTTTGAGCAATAAGCCTCGAAACGATGTAGGCACAAGAAATCCGAAAATTATCCCGGATGAAAGCATATGACTCGCCATCACGATCATGTGCTTGGTCCGATACACAGAAACAATGTCATAGATTGCAAAGAGTGCTAACAGCGAACACGCCACGAGCGGAGACAATGAAGTTCCCAGAAGTCCTGCAATACCACTAATACCGAGAATGGTGATGATATTGTGGATCCAAACGCGCGGTATCACAGAGAGCGCCGCAGCACCCGCAAGAGCAAAGCTAATACTCGCAGGTAAAGACAACCATGCCGAATATACAAATTGCGCCCCGGACACGAGTGCGATCCCTAAGATAACAGGCAACGCGAGTCGTGTCGCCCGAGAGAAACGAATCATCGCATACGTGAAGCACACGAATACTACTGCAAACAAAAGAGCATTCTCTGGCGTTGATTCGATGTTCTGCAATACACTCGTCGAAACGGGTTGCTGATAGTGTGCCCATGATGCAAGTAACGAGATGCTCGCGACGGCACAATAGAGAACCGCAATAATGGTAGTCATACGGAGCGCGTTTCTCATTCGCGCACAATAACAACCCCCGACTCACCCGCATCGGAAGAATTATAATACCCGAACACGCCTATCTCAGAAAACGTATAGGAAAAATAGCTTGATGGCTGAATAGATCCAACACTATCAAATCGCGGATTTGATTCACCAGCTTGTAACTGAGCGATCACTCGCAACGGTAGAGGATTTTCATTCTTCCAGCGCACCGTATCCCCAACATGAATGCGCAAATTTGTTGGACTAAAAACACCATACCGATAACTGATTGAATAGACTCTTGATTCGCGGTCATTCGTACTTGTTGGTGTCGCAGTCTCAAGTGGCACATCAATTGGACGAGTACCGAGGAGCGTGATAGCGACGCCCATGAGAATCATAGTACCCAAAATTGCCGGCCATAAATGAGGGCGCTCACGCTGTTTTTCGGATTTCATAATCTGCTCGGCAATGGGAGGTTGCACCATGGAATGATTCGATTGTATACCACTCTCACCTGGATTACCACAAAAACATCCCGTCCTAGTGGAGCGGGATGTGAGCAACGGAGCGTCGTATTTCTTGAATTCTCTCCTTTATGTCCCCAAAGAAGGCACCATCCGGGAGAGTCTCAAAGCATTCATGAAATGCCCATAGACGCTCAGGATCATCTCGCAGTTCTATCAGAGAAGCGCACACCGCTTCCGGAAGTATTTCGGCGGCGAAGTGATCTGCGTATCTGCCAAAGATCATGTACAGCATCATGTAACGAAGCACATTCCTGGCGGATCGTAGGTCACCGCTTCCAAAGCACGCCTTCCAGCACCGCAGTAATTCGATTACGGGTTGCGGTGTTAGTACATCCTGCTTCTTCGACGGACGACCGTGATAATACCTCGTCAGGCACCAGGTGCGTACAATGCGATCTCCATCAAAAGAATGCAGCGTGTGATGTATGGCATCCACGTCATGAAACACCTCGCGAACCGTAAGCGCTCCGAAGAGGCGATGCCAGGCCGTATGCGCCGCTTCATTCCATGGAAATAGATTATACTCGGTGTCCGCTCCATCTCGACTCACCGGTACCATATGATGCATGCGCGCATTCGGGTGTGCTACCTTGTACGGCTCGCGAGCGCGAGAATACAGGGAGGAAGTTCTCCTCACGTCACCTCCTTGAAAAGTTCTATCGCGAACGTACCACGAAAAAACGACCCGAGCAAGCTCAGGCCGTTAGCAAAAAACTACACCTTCAGATAGGGGGTACGCAACGCCTCGGTACCGTCTGGAAGCGTCACCACTTCGTAATCTTCAAACAGCATCGGTGCCTCCTTCCGCAGGCAACGAAACACGTTCATGATTGCCGCGCGTATTTTTATATCAGCATGTTCGCTCGCGCGCATCTCACAGATGTGACGCCATGCCCGTACATTGCCGCTCACGCAAATCGGTGCCTCCGTTTCATTCGGTAGGCATTCTCGCGCAGTCTCTTGAACTTTTTTTCGTCTATCCGTTTTTGTTGCCCCAGCGAGAATGGGAATGCCTTGCGCCTGATGTATTGTCAGAATCTCACCAAGCTCATGATATTCACGGTGGAGAAACTCGATTCGACGGATAAAGCGATCATGCAACTCGGGAATACGTTGAAACGGCGTCGCCTCAACAAAGCGCAATCTCGTTCCGTCAACGTATCGTTGGCTCACCTGCGAGTATCCCGTTCCAGCCTGGTGACGAACTAAGTCATGCGTCACCGTGCGCGTGACTCCATACAGAATAAAGGAGAAGGTAGCATGCTGGAACACGGAGCCATGCTTCGACTCCTTGATGCGTTCAAGATATTCTGAAGCTCGCTCATTCATGCTTCGCGCTGGCCCGAAACTCAGATAGCAAAGCTGTCCGGCTACCTTCGAGAGCGCCTCGGCGGGTGGCAACTCAACAGGATCATCCAGATACAAGCCAAACGAAAGCGCTGGATCGAAGCCATCGAGAAATTCTTTCATTCCCGATAAATCGACCATGGGTCGAGCAATCATAATCGCCCCAGGTCCTCGAAGATACGGAACCCCATTCGGAGTATGGAATACCGGTGCGTCAATTTTTGGTAGCATATGTCACCTCGAAAAGAACTAGAGGTAGGAGCATACCAAAACGTCATTCCTTGTGAAGTGCATCTCGCACGATAGCAACGTCAGACCATGGAATTACCCTTCCGTCCGCAAGTGCCATCGATGTCTCACTTCCCTTTCCGGTGATTACCACGATGTCACCCTCGCCAGCTTCGGAAATTGCAGCAAAAATAGCTTCTTTTCTGTTTAAGATTCGTCGAACACTGCTAATGCGCGATTCAGGAATACCGGCGTACACTTGATCTAAAATCGCGTCAGGGGATTCCTCATAGGGATCTTCGTCGGTCAGCACAATGCGATCGCAATACTCGGCCGCAATCTCGCCAAACGCTCTCCTCTTCCAACTATCTCGACCTCCGCCAGCAGCTCCGAGGACTGCGATGAGACGTGACGCTCTCTTTCGAAGCGTTTCATATACAGCGCGAAGTGAATCAGGCGTATGAGCATAATCAACGACGACTCCAAATGGCGCCTTCTGAATCCACTGTAGGCGCCCAGGAATTTCGATGACCAACTCGAGCGCGGGCTTCGCAGTCGGCAAATCAACACCATAGACTGCAGCGATGGAAAGCGCTGCTAAGGCATTGTACACATTAAATTGACCTCCTATCTTCAAATCAAACTGAGTTCCGTACACAGAAAATGAACTTCGGTCTTCATGTACAATCACATTGCTCGCACGAAGTTCCCCTCCTTGCATTCCAAAATACAACTTCTTCTGCGCAGGAAACGAGGCAAAGTATTCAGCGGATGCATCATCTGCATTAATGACGTGCATTTGCTTTGTTGCCTGGAAGAGAATCCCCTTTGCGTTTCGATAGCGCTCAAATGATCCATGAGCTTCGATATGTTCTGGATGTAGATTCGTGAATACAGCGCAATCGAACGAAATACCAAGATGGCGACCCTGGGCTAATCCCTCGGAAGGCGCCTCCATTATGACATGCGTACACCCAGCCCGCACCGCCTCGCGCAGGAACCTTTGTAGCTTCCAACGACCGGGCATCGTCATCTTAAGCGTATTTGGCCACTCTCGTTCGCGAATCTTATATCCCAAAGATCCAATCGCGGCGACCTTCAGGCCAGATGCTTCTAGAATTGCTGAGGTTAAGAACACAACCGAGCTCTTGCCCTTTGTTCCCGTTATTCCAATGACCTTCAGTGATCGCGAGGGAAAGCGATACCAGAGAGCACCGCTCCAGGCGAGAAGCGGATGATAAACACGCGAAATAGACCTGAAAAAGCGACGTGGGATAAACCTCTTTACTCCCTGTAGGATTCGATCGAGAAATCCGTGCGTAAACATAGCCAAGAGTATGCTACCTACCGGCTATTTTGTACAGCCATGATGCAAGCGGCTTCATGACATAGTTGAATGAACCTGGGTACTCAATAGTACGCGCACCAAATCCCAATTTAAAGCGAGTAACTCCGGGCCACGTATTCGCATCAATACCCCAAAAATCGTATGATTCGAATCTCATTTTTTTGTAGTGCAACATTAAATTCCAATGCAACGCATGCGGCGCCATCAGAGATCTGTACGTTCTATCCATGGCGCCATGGAGATACGAAACTGTCGTGCCATGCTCCATCATAATAGCCCCCGCTAACGGACGCCCCCCTTGTGATGCCAAAAATAAACGGGTCCGAAGTGAGCTACCATTTGCCGAAAAGTAGTGCAGCAACTTTTTGTAGTAGAGCATCCCGTGCGTTCGGAAATCATCATGCTCAGACGTATCTTGCAGTAACTTCCAAAATACGTCGACATCTTTTGACTCATCAATGGTGACACCCTTACGCTGCGCCAAATTTATATTGTATCGATGCTTATGATGAAGCGCATCGAGAAGTTGATCTTCCGTTTGCATTAAGTCAGCGACCACGGTTCTCTGCGGTTGCACATGACGCGACGATGCTCGAAGCTTCATCCCATTTCGAATGAGCAGCTCAACGACCATATCGTGCATCGGTTCAATCTTTACAAACATACTTCGCTCCTGGTGCGCGATATTGCGCACGTAGCGAGTAAAATGCTGGACCTCATTTCGCAAACCATCTTGAGCGAGCTCCAGGTTTAACTCAGGTCCATACGGTATATAGAGGTAATTTTGACCAAATCGAACAGAATACTGAATAATATTTGCCTTCAAAAATCCGTCATCAAGACGCCAGACCGAACGGCCTAAATGCTTTTGAAATCCCAACCATTCTGACGTTTGAAGAAAGGGTCGGTTCACTTGTCTAGTATATCATGAATGGTTTGTATGCTCGGCCACGTTCAATGCGACTCCCAGCCCAGCAAGCATAGCGGCCATCGACGTACCTCCGTAGCTAATAAAGGGCAGTGGGACGCCAGTGAGTGGCATGAGACCCATAACCGCAGTCATGTTCACCAACGCCTGAATCATGACCCATAAAGCCATCCCCGAAACCAGAAGCGCTCCAAAGTCATCTGGGGCACTGCGCGCGATGTGCGCCATCAGTACAGCGAAAAGAAGAAATAGCGCCAACGTTGATAGACCACCAACCATACCCAACTCTTCAATGAGGATTGCAAAAATTGAGTCACCGATTGGCTCGGGAAGAAAACCAAATTTCTGAGTGCTCTGTCCAAGTCCCACACCCATCACACCTCCAGAACCAATAGCAATCAGTGATTGATTAATCTGCCACCCGGAACCCCGCACATCGGCTGTGGGATGCAGGAGCGTCGTAATGCGTCGCCACCTCACAGGCGATGTAGCCGCATAACCCACAATGAGAACGCATGCGATAAGTAGCGCTGCTATAGAGCTACGCAACGAACCACCAGCGATGAAAAACATACCCCCGATGATTAAAGAAATAATGCCGAGCATGCCAAGGTCAGGCTGCTTCAAGAGTAGTCCCGCTACGATTCCCGAGATAACAAATAGCGGCAATAACCGATTCTCACTGTTCTTCACGCGATCACTCTTATTTCCAAACCACGCTGCAAAATAAATTATCAACGCAAACTTCAGTATTTCCGCCGGCTGAAACACGATGGGTCCAATATCCAGCCAACTTCGTGAGCCATTGATTTGTCGACCGTACGCGGGAAAAAGAACAACCACCATTGCAAGGAACGCGACACCAAGGATAGGCAGTGATAAATGACGAAGATGCTTGTAATCGAACCGCCAAAAAAACCACAACAGGCTAAGGCCTGGTAGTATGCCGTAGAATAATTGATGACGCCAAAAGTAATACGAGACTCCGTACTGTTTCGCTGACTGCACAACGCTCGCCGACGACAGGACTACCAGTCCAAGACCGAGGAGTACAAGAATAAGCCAAAAAAGTCTTTTAGCCATGCGATGAAAAGAAGTTCGAAATTCTATTTCAGAACCGACTGCACAATGTCGTTGAGCACCTGGTAAGAAAGTGGGGGCAACTTTGAATCGACGAGGAATATCGTAAGCCCCAGCGTTGCTCCAATTGAGTTAATCACCCAAAATCGCATCGTAATTTGCGACTCATGCCACCCCATCGCCTCAAAGGTGTGGTGAATAGGCGTCGACAGAAATATCTTACGTCCAAAAAGCTTCTTACTCGTCGTCTGAAGAATAACGCTCGCGGATTCGATGAGAGGGATAATAGCAATGAAGGGCAGAAGTAGTGGCACGTTCAAGAGCATGGCGCTTGCACCAGCAACAAATCCGAGCGACATAACCCCCGTATCCCCCATGAAAAATTTCGCGGGGTAAATATTGAACCAAAGGAACGCAACAAGAGCACCCAAGATAGCCGCCATAAATGTAGCGAGATCCATGCGGCCCTGGTCGAATGCAATAGCGCCAAGAGAAGCAAATATCGTCATAAAAGTACCTCCTGCCAACCCATCAAGTCCGTCAGTTTCATTCATTGAAAATGCAGTTGCCACAAGGATAAAGACAGAAACAACGAAATACCAAGCTGCGCCAATATGAGCGTCACCAAAAAAAGGGATGTTCACGGAATCCTTGCCAAGCTTTTCAACAAACCACCAACCACCGACTATCGCCAAGCCCACAAATAGCACGAGTCGCTTCTGCATCCCAAATCCCCCGCGGCGACGAATCCCGATGATATCGTCGGCCATGCCCAGGACGCCTGCAAGCACGAGAAAAGCGAGGGGCAAATACGTTTGAGCGCGCGACAAAAAATTTACTTTCGACCAAAATCCGTCGATCGTTCCATGAAGCCCCCAAAACAACACCGTGAGCAACAGAACGGTAAACCAGATAATGAATCCCCCCATCGTTGGCGTTCCCTCTTTCTTTTTATGCAATGCATTGAAGATTGGCTTGTCTTCTCGTGCAATTTGCTTTCCATGCGCAAAATACGAATGCAAGAATCGAACCCATAACGGTTCGATTAAAAGTGCAACAAAAAAAGCGGCCGTACCAACGGCAAGAACTCTAATTCCATTGAAGATGGTAAATGCTTCCGACATGTTATTGCCACAAGAATGCCCGCTGAGCCCAACCAATCAGTGCACTCGTATCGCTAAATCTACTCTGTGAACCCAACACAATCGATATAAGTGTACCATTATTGCCTGGTAAATTCACCAGCGCAATTAGACACCCCAGAGCGCCATCCGTAAAGCCCGTTTTCCCGCCATAGACACCCTCGTCGCCGCCCAGAAGTTCATTAGTGTTCACGAGATCATGCACATAGGCTTCATCAGATGAAAATATGGTTGCTTTTTTGATTGCCGTAATAGCTAGTAGAGGCTGTTGTTCTTTCATCACATATCGTATGAGTTTCGACAGATTATCTGCGGTACACAATGCAGCGTCATTGAGACCCGCGGGATCCAAGAAGGTACACTGCTCCATCCCAAGTCGTTGAGCGAGGTCATTCATCGCGACTACAAAATCAATGCCCCGTTCTTGAGCATACGCTGACAACGCCGCCGCGGCGTCGTTACTGGATTCAACGAGCATCATGACGACAAGGTCATGCACCGACATACGTTCACCGATATGGAGCGAAGCCTTGATCCCATCAACACGCACAGAACCCGATGCAATAGTCACGACTTCTTGAGGAGAGAAGAGCTCTGTCGCTACGACAGCAGATACTAGCTTCGTCAACGAGGCGATGGGAACACGTGAGGTGCTATTCTTACTCATAAGAAGGCGTCCAGTGTCGCCATCCAAGAGAAGTGCCGCTCCCGCACTCAATGCGGGCTCACGAATAGCCGTATTGCGAATTGGTGCATATGCCGGTTCTGCAATGGGAAGCAGATAAGCTTGAGATGATCTCGTCTGTGGCTCCGCTGCCGCAAGATATGCAGTGGCGACACCATCGCGAGGCTTCGTCGCGACACCCATAAGAACCAGCACCGCGGCAATGAGTATCGGTAATAACAGCGCTCGTCGCATACAAATATCTACTCCGCAGTAATCTTCAGGTGCAGCTCTCGCAATTGATGTGAGGAAATTGGAGATGGCGAATGCATCATAAGGTCTCGCGCGTCACCTGTCTTTGGAAACGCGAGCACCTCTCGAATATTAGGCTCGTTGTAGAGCAGGGCAACTAAGCGATCCCAACCCCAGGCAATGCCTCCGTGGGGAGGAGCACCGTGTGAAAGCGCCGTGAGCATGTGCCCAAAATTCTCCTCAATTTTCGAATCCTCAAATCCCATAACGCGAAGTACTGCTCGTAGCCCATCTGCGGTGTGGTTTCGAATAGAGCCACCACCAATCTCCCAACCGTTTAATACGATATCGTACTGGCTCGTGAGAATATTTCCAATATTGCTAGCCGAAAGCAAGTCAGACATGAACTCTGGCTTCGGCGCGGAAAATGGATTGTGTGTAAACGTCCATCCCTCATCCGTCTTCTCAAAAAACGGAAAATCAATAACCCAACAAAACGCAAGCACATTCTGATCGTTCTTATCCTCTCGGACATCGGGTCGATCTGTCCCGTATTTTTCCATAGCTTCAGCGTAGCTCATGCGGGGAAACGGAATTTGCTGAATGCGTTTTTCGGGATAGAGCTTGGTCACGAAATCGATGAGAAGCGCTTCGTTGAGCGCCATTACATCCTCGCGCTCGACAAAGCTCATCTCCAAATCAAGTTGTGTGAATTCAGGCTGACGATCACCGCGTGTATCCTCGTCGCGAAAACATCGTGCAAACTGAAAATATCGCTCCATACCGGCTACCATCAGTAATTGTTTGTACTGCTGGGGCGATTGAGGTAACGCATAAAATGATCCGGCGTACAGGCGGCTGGGCACCACATAATCACGTGCACCCTCGGGTGTACTCTTGGTGAGCATCGGCGTCTCTACTTCGAGAAACCCCTTCGCGTCAAGCCAATTGCGAATAAACAATTGCCCCTTGTGACGTGCCATCATGTTACGTGCCATGCGAGGTCGTCGCAAATCAAGATACCGCCACTCGTGACGAGTATCTTCACCGATTTCATATCCATCGGTATCCAACGGCATAGGTGGCGTCTCAGATTGATTCAGCACCTCCAGCTCGCGTGGTTCAAACTCAACCGAACCAGTGGGTATATCGGCGTTGCGCATTTTTTCGGGTCGCTCTTTGATCAATCCACGAATTCGCACGACCCATTCATTGCGCAGCGTCTGCGCCGCTTCGTATGTATCTGGCGTAAATGGCCCAAACACCACCTGAATGACGCCGGTACGATCGCGAAGATCGACGAACACGAGCTTGCCATGGTCTCGTCGATTGACGACCCAGCCAAAGAGCTCGACCTCTTCACCAATACGATCTTTTGTGTCGAGAATTGATATCTGTTTCATAGAATATCAACATCCTAGCACGTCAAGGCAGGAATGCAAAAGGAGTATTGACTTTATATTTATTTTACTGTATTATACAAACGTCCAAAGGAGGACATCGTGGCTAACAAGAAAGCGCGCCTCGTGCCGAAACCAAGCAAAGTGCAGCGTCTCGAGACTGCACTGCACACCGCAAAGATGCAGCTCGTAGGAGTCGAAGAATGGAGAGACCGCATGTCTCGACGCCTGGAAACTCTCGATACCGATAAGAAAGAACTCCTGGAGAAGATGGAGGCATTGAATGCCTCGATCGCCCATAGCGAGTCTGAGCTCGCAGGATTTCAGAAGGGCGTTGAGGCCACGCTCGGTGTCGTTCTCACACATCTCAAACTCGCACGTCAGTAGTCGGCTTCGTCGGGACCCGCGGGTCCCGATTTTTTCTATGACAATACTGTGCTATGGTGCCATCAAGGAGAGCTGGTTGTGCACTTTGATAATTACTACTTTTACTGCCCCCGCTGTAAGCGGATAGTCGATGCGATGTGGTACGTGGGTCACCGAACGTACAGCATCTGCAGGCTGTCGGCACCGTATTTCGTGTGTACCACGTGTCGAACGGTCGGCGTCTACTCGCCATACGTCAAGAGCGTCATCTCAGCGTGGCGACGCTCTCTCCGTAACCGTAAACACGTCCCTAGCTGCAAAGCAATGCGCTTGATTGTTATGAGAGATCTTGATCTCATTCTTTCTGGAATATGCGCGCGATCAGCGTATCGCAGAGTTCGGTGCCGCATTCCACAGCGCCCTCCAGCAAAATGACTAGCGCT
The DNA here is from genome assembly GCA_017992005.1 of Minisyncoccota bacterium. Taxonomy (GTDB): domain Bacteria; phylum Patescibacteriota; class Minisyncoccia; order 2-02-FULL-40-12; family GWA2-44-9; genus JAGOPO01. The sequence goes on along the minus strand of JAGOPO010000001.1, from coordinate 72,929 downwards.
TTCGCAATTCGAGCGCTGCACTACGCATGCCCTGCATGCAAAACAGCTCGCCCGCCAGAAATGGTAATCGTATCCCGCGGCCACTCCGCTCGTCGATGGGAACTCCCGTACCTCATGTGTGGACAATGCCGACTCATAGGGATCGATATCGTACTCGCGCGTCGAACCCTACGACGACTTGTTCAAGAAACGCAGGTCACGTCACCATCGTCGAGCCTCACAGAGGAGATGCTATCGCGACTTGAGAGTCATGTTGCATACTTCTGTCGTGACATCGGCTATTCACGCGCGCGCTTCTGGCCCGTTCGCACAAGGACTCCCTAGGGAGTCCTTTCTTTATGACTATCAAAATGCGCTACAAAAAAGCTGCTACAAGCGTAGCAGCAGCTATCTATTTTCCGTACATTGCCCAGGCGGGCTGGATAGCACAAATGCCGTCGCGATGTCCTGCCACGTGGCCCCACGCCCCCGTGAAAACTCTCCAGCCCTTTTCATTCGATCCATCTTGATCCGGTTCTCGACCATACTCCACCTGATCCAACCAGCCCGCGACAAATGCGGTAGCGCCTTCGAGATCAAGCGGATATGGCAATGCTATCGCGTCGCGCTCCGCTGACCATAGCAGCAGTAGCGTCGGCACCCCACCGCTATCTTGCTTTATGTGTTCGAAGTGATGCGTCGTCACACCAGCATCGTTCTGAAAGTATTCTACCTCATATCGAAGCGGGAGCATTTTGTAATGGCTTGCCTTCCCACTGGGAGTATTCGGCCAGATCAGCCTCAGTGCACCCGCTAAACCTTCTTGACCCTGACTCGTTACGTCAATCGTTCTATTATCCATCTGATCATGTCTCCTCGTTATTCTAAAACAGGAACGTATTGTGAATGAACCCTGAATGTCCGCCCTGCTGGATTCGAACCAGCGACCTTCTCCTTAAAAGGGAGCAGCTCTACCAACTGAGCTAAGGGCGGTTATGAACCAGCATAAAATACCACGTTTTTAACGTGCCTTCAAGGCGCGCTACATATTGAGCGCGCGACGAATAAGGGCTTTCAATTCGTCATCTGAGGTGGACACCACACTGGTTGTCGTAGCTTGAGGCTTCTCTTTGATTTCAACAGCTCGTCCATTAAACCCTACGGCGCCTCCCTTGAGAGCATCGAGGCTGGCAGTCTGCTGCGGCGTCGGTCGAGGACCCGACGATTGTGGCGGCGGTCGCTGATGCGAACCCTGCCCCTGAGGACGCTGTGATTGTTGCATCGGTCGTGCGACGGACTGGGATGGGAATGGACTATCCCTGCGCGGCGTTGCTGGCCTATCACTCCCTGCTCGAGGTACGTATTGAGGCTGTTCAAGTGGCGCACGCCATTTTGCGATCGCCTCTTCAACTTCCGCTCGAGGCCGAGCGTACATAGTGCGCGAGTATTCGACCACTTCATCTCGAGTACTTTGATCGAGCTTTTTTGGTGTATCCATCGTCATCGCAGAAAAGGCATGACTCGTGACTCCATCGATCATGAGCTTGAGGTACATCTGGCGGAATCCAAGGTTCACAATATCGGTAGCCATAAATTCAGGGGCGAATTCTTTCTCCATCAGCTCAGCATCTTCTGCTCCAATGCGAAACGATATAATCGTCCCCACATTGCCGAAGACCGCGTCGGCAACCTCTTCAGCAAGTTGCTTAATATATTGATGAGCTACGATAAGGGACAAATTGAATTTACGCGCCTCGGAGAGGATATTCGCGAATGAACCCGTTGCAAAGTTTTGAAACTCATCAACAATCAACGTGAAGTCCGCACGTTCATGCTTCGGTATATCGACGCGCGACATTGCCGCAAGCTGAATCTTGGTGATAATCATAGCGCCAAGAAGTCGAGATGCGTCTTCACCAATACGTCCCTTTGAAATATCCACGAGGATTATTTTGCGCTGGTCCATTGCTTCGCGCATATTAAAGGTAGACCGCTCCTGCCCAACTAGATTGCGAATGAGAGAGTTGGAAACAAACTGACCAACCTTGTTTTGGATAGCAGCGGTTGCCTCTGACGCAAACTTGTCAGTATATTTCGCGAATTCTTGTGTCCAGAATGCTTTCACTTCCGGATCCGTCACTTGGTCAACTATCTTCTTTCGATACTCCTTGTCTGCCAGCATTCTATTGATGCCAAGGAGGGTAGATCCGGGCGCCTCAAGGAGAGCGAGGATCGTATTATTGAGGATGTATTCCATACGAGCCGACCACGCATCAAGCCAAATCTTTTTGAACACCGCCATCATGCCATCAGCAACGAGATGACGCTGATCAAAGCTCACGCTCTCCATGACATTAAATCCAACCGGAAACTGCATGTCGGCAGGATTAATAAAAATGACATCTTTGACACGCTCAGGCGGGATATAATCTAATAGATCATATACAGGGTCTCCGTGCGGATCCATAAAACAGACACCTCTGCCATCGCGAATATCTTGAATGGCAAGCATCTTTAGGAGCTCTGATTTGCCCATACCAGACTTTCCGATCACATACATATGCCTGCGACGATCATCGAGCTTGATGCCGAAATGCTGAATCGCATTGCGAAATTCAGTTTGACCGAACAGTACTACATTGTTTTCTGGTTCGAATGTCATGTGTTATCGAGTTGGTAGCATTGCGGGTGGCTGACCCTTCTTTGCCTGCACACGAGGCAAGAGCGGTGCCTTCACATTCAAGGCGGGCAGATGCCATAACGTAGCAAGCTCTTCTACATTTAAAATAGGCTGATAATCTTTCGGGTTACCAGTTGGAGCTGAAAACGATCTGCTCATGTACGCGCCATACATTGCCTTCTTCTTCTTGAGTGTCTTTTCGCCAGCGGAGAATCCCTTCCCACTCGGGAACAGCCACGGGAACGACCCCTTATCACCAGTCCCATTTCCTGGCTTGAAAGAATTAAGATTATTATAAAATAATTGCTTCATCATACCAGCGACACTCGACGAACGCGCACCATTAAAGACATCTTTCCGCGCAATGTAGACAGTTCGTATTGTCGTTTTAAATGCCAATTTTGATAGCTTCTGCTGAATTTTCTCGAGCACATCCTTATCAGCTGGCGTAAGCGCTGATAAATTGAATGGCTTCTCTTCTTTCTTCTTCTCCTCGACAACCGGAAGAACGCCGACGGTGGTAAGAATAAAACCAATCCCACGAAACGGCGCAGTGATCACTTTCTCGAAGAGCTTCGGTTCGTCTGGCTTCACCTCTCGCCCCGCAAGCTTGTCGACAACCTTTTGGCCATCTTTTACCCAATCACCTCCCGTGGGTCGGATCACATACTGCAACCACAAATATTCGCCGGGACGCAATGCGCTCATAATCTCCAGTAGCGGGGCTAATGGATCAAGGCGTGAATACTCATCCTTTCCACCCGCATCCTCAAATTCAGTCCAACTTTTTATAGGATACGCCGATGGCTGAGTGCAAACAAAATCACTCCCCGAAATATCAAATTGCGTGCTATCAAATTCTTTTGGCAGGAGCGCAATGTAATCTTCAACAGGTCGAACCTCCGCCGACGGATACTGAGAAAAGACAGCCGCTTCAACGCCATTGCGCTGCCCCTCCGTGCAACGAACGTAAAAATGCGTCTCACCGCCATGAGATACAATCTCCAGAGAAAACCAATCCGGTATTTTCCCACCGAACGCCTGATCCTTCCATTTGATGCCACCTCCGTAACTCGCATGCAGCCATGCAAAAAAACTCTCTGCCGCTTTAGGGCTACTATAGAGAATCTCTGGGGGAGGGACGATCTCCAGAACCGTCCACTTCATCGCTGAAAGATATCTTTCTTTTTGATATCCCAGCCATGATGTATATGCGACATCAGCGAGAATCAATGGGAACCAGGCCCACCAATAATCGAGTGCCAGAGTGAATCCCCTCCACAGTGCCGCAGTGACAGCTGAAGTTTCAATCATTGTTCTTCTCTAGTATACCATATACGAACAAACAACCTCGTCAGAGGTTGTTTGCAGTGCGAACTGCCAGAAGATTACTTACGACGAAGATGGTAGTGCCCCTGCGCGTCTCGCAAGAACGTTCCAGAGTCCTGTAGGTTCAAAAGAATGGTGTTCTCCTTGACCATGCGCACAGCTCCAACCTTGGCTACGAGCTCTGTGCGAGGAAGGGGCTTGCCATGATTTTTCAAAATATCCACGAGAACGTCTTTCACTGTTCCAGCCTTGTATCCCCACTCCGAGAGTGCATACATGCCGCGACCTACCAACACGAATCGATTATCCTTGATGAGTTCATTATGTACCGTCTGAACGTTTACCTTCTTAGCATCGAACTTTGCGACATTGATGAGCTTCGCAATTTGGCTAAAGTGCTGAGGAGTCGCTGCCTGACGTAGAACGAGATATGCCTTATCACGAACTCCCTTGGGGTGGATCTGACTCCACGTGGTAAGCCCCATTTGACCAAAGATATTTGAGCCGACGTCCTTGCAGATCGCTGTAACGGTTGCGAGGTGACGATCGTTAAACTTCGATCCATCATGACCAACGACGCCATTCTCGTGCGCCAGCGTGGCAAGCTGAGTGGCAGGAACTACCGTTCCATGGCCCTGTAAAACCGTTGTAAGCGTGGCAACTTGGGAGCGAAACGCTTCGAGCGACTTGGAATCACGCGCCCAATATCCATGCACGTGGTCATTGTCTGCCATGCGCACCAATTCGTGATCGAGAGTAAGCGCGAAGACGAGCGAGGCATTCGCAACGGAATCCTTTTCATTTCCTGAAATAGCCTTAAAGAGTGCACGCTCCTTCATGATGCCGCCTTCACGAGCTATAAGCTCTTTTGCAGCAGCAGAATACTTCAAGACATCGCGCTGATCCGTTGTTACCTTAGCGAGTTGCGCGAGGGCAAATTCCTCAATTTGACGCACACGTTCGCGAGTAATGCCATATCCCTTGCCAATCGATTCAAGCGTCTCTTTTGTTCCATTTTTCAAGCCAAAACGGCGAGATACAATATCCCGATTTCGTGGGTTGAGGGTCTTTACGAGCTGCGCTACTGCTTTTGTGAGATTTTTTACGTCGATGGTTGCCATACGCGTTCGAAGTGGGTTATGAAGCTACCTACGGTTATATGAGTACTTACAGTAGCAGTTAATACAAATCTCGTCAAGCCCCCCCTATACCCTCTTGCGAACCATCCAAACGAGAATGGGAGATGCGACAAAAATAGAAGAATACGCACCCGAGAAAATACCCACAATAAGAGCTAAGGCAAAGTACTTGATTGACTCACCGCCAAAGAAATAGATAGCAATAAGAGAAAGCAACGTAGTGACATTCGTGGCGATCGAACGTGCTAACGTTTGCATGACACTCATGTGCACAATCTCATGGAACTCACCCTTCACACCACGAAGTATATTTTCTCGAACACGATCGAAGATAACAACCGTATCTGAGATCGAATACCCCATAATGGTCAAGATAGCGGCGACGAACACTGCGTTGATCTCAACGCCAGACCAATGACCGAGTGCCGCAAACAATCCAATCGGCAGAAGCACGTCATGCGCCAAAGCAACCATCGTTGCAGCGCTCATCGCCCACGGCGATAGGACTCGTCCCATCGAGCGAAATACCAGCGCGATGTAAGCAGACACCGAAACGAGAACTAAGAGGATAGCCCAAGCACTTCGCGATTTAAGCTCATCTCCAATCGCAGGACCGACTGAATCAAATCGAGTTTCCACTGGTTTGGCATCTTTGAAATTCTTCTGAACAAGGCCGAGCAATGATTGATGTTGCGTCTCTGATAACTGATCCCCACGGATCACAACAGCATCAGCTCCTGCCAAGCTCACCGTCGATTCTCGAAATTCCGAAGCAGCAATGATGGTGCGAATCTTTTCGATATCGGGACGGGCGCCATGAAACTGAATCTCAGACACGCTTCCGCCTCTAAAATCTACGCCAAGATTCAATCCAAACTTTCCCCAGAGCACCAATGCACTCACCAGAAGCGTGATACTCACCGCGAACATAATGTTATAAGTAGTTCTCATATCGGGTAGTTAGCGAAATAGCCACAGATGCTTTTGGCCCCATACGCCAGTGAATACAGTGAGGAACGCACGCGTAACGATCGTAGCAGTGATGAGCGATGTCGCGACGCCAATACCCAACGTAAGAGCAAAACCCTTTACGATGGACGTAGTGAATGCGTATAAGATAAAGGCTCCAATGAGTGTCGTCATGTGTGAATCACGGATTGATAGCCACGCACGGCGAAAACCTTCATGCTGAGCAGCTGGAAGTGACTTTCCTAGATCAAGCTCCTCCTTGATGCGAGCGAAAATAAGGATGTTCGCATCGACAGCAATACCAAGCGAGAGAATAAATCCTGCAATACCAGCCAGAGATAGCGTAACGGATAGTAATTTAAATGCCGACAATACGATGAGCGTGTAGACGCCAAGCGCCATGACCGCGGTGAATCCTGGTAGCCGATAGAACGTGATCATAAACAGAGCGACTAATCCCAATCCCCACAAGCCAGCGCGAAGACTATCATGCAGGGACTTCGCTCCGAGCGATGAGCCAATCGTTTGCTGCGAGATGAGCTTTATAGGAACTGGAAGTGCCCCACTATTAAGTCGAGTTGCCAATAGCTTCGCCTCGCTTGCGCCATAACTTCCCGTGATGACCGCATTGCCATCAGTGATCTCCGATTGCACGGTCGGCATACTAATTGGTGCGCCATCGAGGAAAATCGCAACGGGCTTCCCAAGATTACGTTTTGTGATCGCGGCAAATAATACGCGTCCTTCGTCGTTAAACTCAAGACTCACCTGTGGGCGTCGCGTTTGCGAGTCAAACGTCACCGAGGCACGTGAAAGCTGCTTGCCCGAAAGACCCGTAGAAATCCACTGCTGATCTGTATTGATCTCGACAGTGCCATTAACTACCTTCGATGGCGCAGAACCCTGCTCTTTAAACTCCAAAAAGGGAGTCTCCCCAATTAGCTTGATAGCTTCATTGACATCTTTAACCCCAGCGATCTCTACGATAAGCCGATCAGTACCGCTTAATTGGACTACCGGCTCAGCAACGCCAAAGAAATTCACACGGCGCTCCACGACATCACGCACACCCTGCATCGCCGACGTTCGATCAACATCTGCACTCAAACCAGAGAAGTCAGCTTCGTACAATAGATGCGCACCCCCCAACAGATCGAGGCCGAGGACAAACGGTCGCTCTGGAATCGCTGGCACCGAGCCAGCCCACTTCGGCAGCACTCCATTGAGGGCAGAGGTCGCGCGATTTACAACACTTGGTACGACAAATACAAACAGAACTATCGAAGCAAGAATTATCGCGAGAAGAATTTTAGTATTTCGTTGCATACGCGTAGTCAAATACGGGGTCTATAATGCCAATATACTTTCGTAATGTCAATCACTCGCTGTCGAGAGATTCACGTTTCTTTGTGGGCTTTTGCTGTCCGAGCCAATCTCGTAACAGCATCGTTGCGCGAACATCATCTTCATTGTATCGAATGACACGATTCAATGACTCTCGATCACCTGTGCGTAGCCATTGATCGTACCATCCAACCGACTCCGCTCCACCTGCCTCAGAATCATGCCACGCATATCCGAGAAACTTTGCAACATCTTTGAGCGTATAGAAGTAGAGGGGCAGAACAACGGAATCGATTGTTTTCTGGTGAAGATCCACACTATGCTCGTGAAATTTTTGCGATATCTGCGATGAAGCGCCGTAGCGAAGAGCAAGTCGATCAAACACCATTTTTTCATAAAACGCATAATGATAAATCGCAAAATCCTCGAGTCCGGCTAGGCGATCCAAAAACGCAATCCACGCCTTCTCTTCATCTTCGGGTTTCTCCGCCACAAATCGCTCATACGTTACGTCGCCACTCGCTACATCACGAATAAGAAGCCCAAACAAATAATCAGTTCCACGCGTTGGGTCAGATTCTATATCGAAGTAGACCTCAGTGGCCACCTCCGGAAATGCGCTTTTCCTCAAAATGAGAGGACTACCCTCCATAAGAACCCGGGCCTGATTTTGGAATCGAACAATCTTATCGTATTGCCAATCTTCCAATTTCCCACGCATCTCATCCCCACTCGCATTCGCGAGATCGGCGACAGTCTTAATGCCGATGCCGTAGAGTCGTCGCTGGTCGGCCTGAGAAAGTCGATATATCAGCGAGATGTCATTGCAACCCTCCGCCCCTTCAAGGCAGAGTGAATACCAAGGAGTCCTCTTGCAGCTCGATTTTAAAAATGGGGCTGGCTTTTCTCCATTCAAAATACGCTCGATATCACCACGAACAATATGAAACTGCTCCACGAATTCATCAACAACGAATGCACGCTCGCTTCCGCTCGGATCAATTACGTACGCCTCCTTTGGGCGTGTACCTTGAATCTTTTCAAGGATTAGTGAGTAAAATACGAGCGGAAACTTTTGCTCGTCCTTTAAATCGAGGGTACGCTGGATGTCATAGGCAACATATTCAAAATCTCCGAGTGAGCTCTTACCTGGCCGTGCTTCCAGTAGGTCCGGAATTCCTACCCAATCCTCTGTCATGAGGACCCCATGGTAGATGTTCTTGCCCTGACGCATAAGCTCCACTGTCGCCAGATATGCCTCTTCGAGATCTCGATATTGCTCGGGCTTGAGTTCCTCGAATTTTTTATGTGCTTGGATTGTCTCCGCTCCATTCTGAACCCCGCCCTTATATATAATATCCAGGAGCGGTGATACGGATTTCTTCTGCGCACTGTCTGCGTAAATATCATACCAAATCCAATGAGGACATTGGAAAAACTTATAGAAATGTGCGCCGGTCAATTTTTGCTTTTGTTCCATAGCAAGAACTCTACCACACCCATCAGTGAAAGAAAAAACGGCCTCCTCGCTACGAGGAAGGCCGCACGACCGCCAGAACAAACCGATCTTTGTGAAGATACCGATGCGCGACATCGCGAACGCGTCTCGCTGACACCCGCCTCACATCAGAATGGTAGATCTTAAACTTGTGAAGTTCCGGATCTCCATTCGAAAGAGCGTCCATGATGCGATCTGTCAACGCGCCCGGAATGAACTTGTACTCTTCGATAAATGCATCTGCCAGGTTTTCTCGGGCGTCTTTCACATCTTCATCGAGATCACTCGTCGTATCACTCTTGAGGTACTCGATGACGGTGAGAATCTTATCGATGAGCGTCCGCGCGTACGCCCACGAACCGCGAGTTGACACGTGAATCGAAAATGCACCGTGACTCGAGGTGCTATCCCACGCGACGTGCGGGTGATAGAGGCCACCGTCAAACAATCGATTCTCTTCTCGAATCGCGCCCTCGATGCGATCTTTCAGGACACTCTCAAGCACTTCGAGCGCCAAGCGATCGCAACGATACGCAATATCGGTCGGCCACACGAGGCTGATGTAGCACATCTCGATGAGCGGGCGAGTAGCGATAACTTCGCGAACAGAGCTCAGCACTGGGACTTGATCATGAGACTGATACGAACACTCCTGCGACGGCCACGCTGGCAATTCGTTGAGTCCAACGCCACGCACAAGCCGAAGGCCATCGTTCGCAGTAGGCCCAAGAAGAATAATGCGAAGACGACTCGGGACGTATCTCCCCTGCGCCCACTGCTTCAGTCGACCGAGCTTCGTGCCCCGCAGTTGCGCCTCATCACCCGTGCCCACTCGGCCAGCGGGATTACCACCACGGTAGAGCTCTGCGTACGCGAGTCTCGTAGCTTCGTGCATGTAGGAATCGGTAAACTCACCATCCTCATTATGCACCGCAGCGCGCTCCACATCGTACACCGCATCGTCGATGATGAGCGGTCTATCTTTACTGGAACGCATGCGTCGCAAATCGTACAGGTTGTCGCACACGATGCGACCGGTAATACCAAAGACGTGCTCGAGATTGCTGCGTCGCAGAAGATCCTGATGAGCGAACATCGTATGACTGTGGACGGTGTACACATTCATACCAGGACCATCCGAGCCGCCCAGAAACCTACGCATCATTCGATTTACGGTTCGGCTATCATGAGTCGCACCTCTTCGAAAAACGAGATGCTCCACCAAATGAGCAGCGCCATCGAGCCACGGAGGGTCGTCGCGCATGCCAACGGTAAATCCGATCGCGGAAGTATTGAGAAGTCGATTGGCAATCGTGACCATCTCCATTCCGTTTTCAAACGTTGTTATGACGGGATCATTGTAATCGCGCATGACTCACCTCCCTTGCATTGTTAGAGAACGTGGCAAAAAGATAAAAGAAAAAAACCCCCACCGCAAGGGTGAGGTTTGTGAATCAATCGAAACAGATATAGAGCCTACGGTAATCCGAATATTCCCAATACTCAAATCTCGATCGTAAGTCTATGGAGAGACGACGATTCGTGGGAACGAAATACGTAGTACAGCCCCTGTCTGGTTCATTAGTATATGGCCAGTAAAACAACATCCAAGCGCCTGCGTACCTGTACCAGAGACGATAATGAGGCCCGAACGTCTCTCCGTGGTAGCGAAGGCGATTGAAGACTCGCAAATCATTGAAGAACCGCGGAAAGCGGTCCCGACTCCATTGCGGTCGCCGGTCATAGCGACGCCAATCGAACATAGAATAATCCCGATACTCGAACGCTTGCGTCGTGGAGATATCCGGTTGTGGTCGTCGTGACGGAGCCCATCGCGACTGATGGTTGGGCGCATTCGCTGCGTGAGGACCCCTAGAAGGTGCAGTTTGTCTGCGGCGATCGCGCGGGACGGCACTATCCGGCTGCGCATAGACTGCGACGGATACGCTCATGAGTGCCCATGCAGCGACGGACATCGACATCGCAGTTCTTCGAATTTTCATCTCTTTCTCCTGTGCTAAGGTGCGAATAACTATTACACCACGACTCTAGACAATTGCAATTCTTCCTGGCAGCACAGACGCTGGATATTTTTTCACTTCGTGACGCGGTATGTACAGCTTGAGATATCGCCTTTGAGCGCCGGAGAATCGTCGCGCAAGCATCGACTCCATCCCTAAAATGGAACGCTCACCACTCCGCGGCATAAGCACATGCGCCAATTCATGAATCAACGTCTCGACCTCATCATCTCGACACTTGTGCGTATTTTTTGAAGGATTAATGAGTATTTGGACCCAACGACCTGATGGGTGAATATCGGGATCCATGAGTCCTCGTATGACCCTACGGTGCGGATCGTCAGGATTTACGAGTCTTTTCTTCCTCGAAATCCTTACTTTTTCACTATTCAAAATGTGTATGAATTGCCTAAATATCCAATCAACAAGCGTGTCGCCGCTTCGAGGAAGATCATTTTTCATTTTTTGGGCAGCGCGCTTCATGGGTGGTTGTAGATGACCCATGGTAGTGATCGCAACCGTACTGCGCAACATTGACAATGCTCCTATATTTCAGCACGAAAAAACGCCTTACGGCGTCTTTTCGCATCCTTCGATTACATCGAAGAACCGGTACTGCATGCCTTACACATACCCTTATGTCCGAACACTTCATACAACGCCGAGAGCGCCACGAGTGCGTAGACGATATTTGCTAAGGTTGCGGGAAGGAACGTACCAACGTCAACCTGAAAGAGGAACAAGCCCCAGTTGAGGCCACCGATCACGAGAAGGATAAACGAAATTTTGTGGAGATTCACATAAACACCCCCTTCCTCTAGATGCTAGTATATTCTCATAAGCAATTCAGGCTGTATAGCAACACAATCCACAGCTACGGCATAGCTGAGCCAACAAATACTCCGAGTACAATCGCTAGACCTCCAACCACCATCATCCGAACGGCTCGCAGAAGCACCGGTAAGCCAGACATAAATGCGGAAACAGCTCCCAGGAGAAAAAGAAGCGTAAGAGAAACCGCTATAGACTGTGGAAGCGCACTCGCAACATCTCGTGTGAAATATGGAAGAAGAACGAGGGCGCCAGTAAGAATGTACGAGGCAAACATGACGAGTCCCCCAGCAATGGGCCCGCTCCAACTCACACGTTTTTTTGTTTTCGCTTCGAGGGCAGATTCCTCCGACACAATACTTCCGATGCCCATCGAAAATGCTTCGACACATATCAACACAATGCCGGACAATAAAAGCGTCCTGCGATTCACGGAAGCCGCCGCGATACCTGAAATAAACCCCACAGTCGAGACGAGTGAATCTTCTACCCCAAATACGAGGTTCCGTACAAATCTTTCACGCTTCATACCTATAGTATACACCGAGAAGATACCAATCGCATCATTTCCTCTACTACAACTATTTTGCGCCCTTAATCAATTTGGCATGCTCAGAGGTCTCCAGAAGCCCGCATTTTTTGTATTTCTTACCGGAGCCGCAAGGACACGGATCGTTACGACCAATATCCTCCGATTGAATATTCGAATCGGAGGCGTGTTTATCCTTGGATGATAGTAGTTGCGCTGCGGGATCGGCAGCAATTTCCGGACGGCTCTCAACGCCAACACGTTTCATCGCAGACTCCTGCGCAACCTGCACCTTAAAAATGATGCTCGCGACTCGGGAGGCCAACGTTCGTGTAAGCGAACCATACATCCGCTGAGATTCAATCTTGTACTCCACCAAAGGATCGCGTTGTCCATAGGCTCGCAATCGCACAGATTCACGCAAATGATCCATCGCTTCAATATGATCAACCCACAAATCATCAATGGTCCGCACAACGATTGCCTTCTCAATTTGTCTCATCTGCGAAGTTCCCATTCGCTCTTCATGCTCTGCATAGAGACGCCGTATTTCTACCACGAGATAATCTGTTAACTCATTTGCATCATGATATTCTTTTGCAATAAGATCCGGATACAAAGATTCAGAAAATGGAGCAATCGCTCGGACTGTATCTACGATCTCGCGGATACTTAATTCACCCGTATCCTCGCTAAGATGCGAACGAACAATTGCTTGGAGCTCATTCTCTAGATATCCAATTACTTTCTCGCGAACATCGCTTGAAAAGAGGATTGAACGTCGAATTCCATACATTGTCTCACGGTGCTTATTCATGACATCGTCATACTCAAGCACATACTTTCTAGAATCAAAATTATGACCCTCAATTCTGCTCTGTGCCTGAGCAATTGACCTAGAGACGAGACTATTCTCAATAACGTCCTCATCGGTCACGCCGAGCGACTCCATGATATTTTTTAGTCGATCGCCGCTAAATATTCGTACGAGTTCATCTTCTGTAGATACATAGAACTGACTTGCGCCCGGATCCCCCTGGCGACCCGCTCGCCCTCGCAGTTGATCATCGATTCGACGAGCTTCGTGCCGCTCTGTTCCGAACACGCATAGACCACCGAGCTCACGAACGACGCGCGCCTCCTCTTCTACAACTGGATTTCCTCCCAGAATAATATCGACACCACGACCAGCCATGTTGGTCGCCACAGTCACTGCACCCTTGCGACCAGCCTGCGCAATAATCTCTGCTTCCTGTTCGTGGTTTTTTGCATTCAAAACCTGATGCGGGACCCCCATAGAAGCTAGGAGCACCGAAAGCATCTCATTTTTTTCGATAGAAACTGTTCCCACGAGAACGGGTTGCCCCTGCTCATGACGTTGCTTCACCTCCTGTGCAAGCGCCTTAAACTTTCCAAGTTCAGTCTTATAAATGCGATCTGGCAAATCTTTTCGCAACAGGGGCCTGTGTGTTGGGACAACAATTACGTTGAGATTGTAAACCTTATGAAATTCCTCTGCTGATGTTCGCGCGGTACCAGTCATTCCCGACAGCTTTCCATAGAGGCGGAAATAGTTTTGAAACGTTACCGTGGCTAATGTTTTACTTTCGCGCTGAATAAGCGCACCCTCCTTAGCCTCAACGGCTTGGTGGAGTCCATCTGACCAGCGACGTCCCGGCATAAGACGCCCCGTGAATTCATCGACGATAATGACCTCATTGTCCTTTACTACATATTCCTTATCACGACGAAAAAGAACACTCGCACGTAGAGCCTGTTCAAGATGATGGACATATCGCGCCCCACCCTCCTCGTACATATCGGTAATACCAAGACGCGTCTGTATTTTTTCAATACCAGCATCAGTAATGCTGACCGCTTTCAACTTCTCATCAATAGAATAGTCTTCGCCCTCTTTTAGAATTGGGACCGCGCGAGCAAATGACGAATAGAGCGCGCCCGACTCCTCGTCGGGAGCGGAAATAATGAGCGGAGTACGCGCCTCGTCTATAAGTATCGAATCCACCTCATCAACAATTGCAAATGAGTGTGGCGCTTCTTGTCGCTGAGACATCTCCTCCACTCGGGGAGCCATATTGTCGCGAAGGTAATCAAATCCATATTCATTGTTCGTACCGTAGGTAATATCAGCCTGGTACGCTTCGCGTCGACTCACTGGACGCAAAAATTCATGCACAACTCGAAATGACCCCGTAGCATCTCGCTCGTGATCGCTCTCCCCTATCTTCTCCGCTTGGATGTGCGAAGCATCGTAGAGATACGAGGCCTCATGGTTAAGCACTCCAACGGATAATCCAAGGGCGTCATAAATCTGCCCCATCCACGTCGCATCTCGTCGACTAAGGTAGTCGTTGACGGTCACCACGTGCACCCCCTTGCCCGAAAGCGCGTTCAAGTACGCAGGAAGCGTTGCAACGAGTGTCTTTCCTTCACCGGTCGACATCTGTGCGATTGACCCAGTATGAAGAACCATTCCACCGATAAGCTGCTCGTCAAAATGACGCTTTCCGGATTTTCGTAGAGAAACCTCTCGGACCGCTGCAAATGCTTCGGGGAGAAGCTCATCGAGCGTGGCACCGACCCTCAATCGCTCCTTGAAATCGATGGTAAGCGAACGAATCTCATCGTCTGATAGCGACTGCATGCGCGGCTCAAGGGCATTGATTTGCGCAACTAAATCAGCGTATGATCGAATGATACGCGCGTTTGCATCGGGTAAAAACTTCGAAAGAAATTCAAACATAGCGGACAGCAATACAACTCTACTCCTCAAGAGGCTGTCGCTCTTGCTCGCGCTGCTTATCTTTGAATTTTGTGATTTGATTTTTCAAGTCCTCTTTGACATCCACAATCGACGAGTGCAAATCAAAGTGGTTTGATTCGGCACGGAAAAGATGTGATCCCACCGTAATGTTGGCTTCGGTGTAATATATTGCGCCCGACGCATGATGTTGAGAAGGAATCGCAACCTCAACGCGTACCGTATACTCACCCAAAGTAGATAGAATATGCTCCAAATCGCCAATCTTATCCTCTATAAACGTTCTGAGGGGCGCATTGAGCTCAATATTCTTTGCGTGTATGTCTATATTCATAGCTGTAATATACGCTACTTGCGCCACAAACTCAACTATTAACGAGTAATCGATGTGCCGAGTGGATACGCAGAGACCTCCGCATCATTAACCGTAAAAATAGCACTCCAATCTCGTCCTGACGCCTCCCATTGCTGAGCAGAAATATCAAACCAGTGCTTTGACCCATCCGCCCAAACCGCATAGACCTTCTTGGAGCCAAGAGCGCGGATATACACACTTGCAGCGTAATGGAAGAACACATCATCAGGCACATCGCGAATTTCCCTATTCTGGAATCCGTATAGCGCAAGAATGGTAGGCGTTAGCAATCTTCGATACGGACCCCAGACCACATAGATATCGCTCTGACCTTTTCGACGAATGAGATCTCCATCTCTTGGCTGGACATAAGCAAATCGCTCTGAAGTCGGTGCTATCGGGTCCGTCAAAGGTGACACGTATGACTCGTCAAGATCACCGATGGAGGCAGTAATCATGACCGTCTCCTCAATCGGTTTCCTTCTCTCTAGGGGATACAAGGATCCTTGCGCGACGGCGAATGTAACGGATTGAATCTCAGAACCAGCGTCCCACATAGGAACCCGCGCATCTGAACGGCCATCCGTAAATTGAGACTGCAAAACACGCGTGAATCCGTTTCTATAACGCATCATAATAGCACCATATAGCGAGCTCTCCGACGACCCCGAAATTCGCAACGTGAGATCCTGATTAGAAGTCACGCCCGATTCAATGGGTATCGTGAGCCAACGTGGCTGCCATTCTTGTAAACGACTTGAGCGCGAAATCTGCTTACGCGACAATGAAAGGCTCTCCGTGGTCTCTGGTAGTACACGAAGCGAGCTTAATTCAGCTTGCGTATAGCCATACAGTGAATTGAGACCACGATCATTGAGGGCGTTCGCGACCATCCAGCTTACAAATACGTCCGAGAAGCCACTATTTTTATTCGTCTTAAGCCAGTCATGCAACGCGGCTGTTCCACTATATTTTGAGGACCCCGTTTCAGACAGAATCGCCTCTCCATAATGACCAACGAGATAGTGTGCAAAAATCGACGTAATTGCGTAATCCGTAGAAGTATTTGGCCATACCGTCAATGAATCAGATGGGGCGCGGAGAAAACCAACCACACGCCTCTGGAGCGAACTAAACTCGGTAGGACCACCGTAACCAACAGCCGTTGTATTGTATTCACTTCGTGCCTCGTTCAGCCATACATCCTCATCCATTCGACCAGCCAGCTCTCTTTGATTAAACGAGATAAGATGTTGCAGCTCATGTGCGATTAACGTCTTTGCGTTACCAGCCAGAACGCTATCTGCGTTTATAAAAAGCATCTCGCGAGCATTACCGAGGGGCGACTGCTCCTTGGAGTAGTTATGAATATTTTCGAAATACCCACCACTCCCATTAATCAAGCGCTGCAGGAGAATTACCACATGAGAATCACCGTCGACACCAGGATTGGCCTCCGAGCCCCATAACTTCACGGAGGCTGGATAGATCGCATCGTCAAACTGTTGAGATAGCTGTTGAAGAGAAATGATAAATGAGGTTTGCTGTGCTGGAGTCATATAGCTCCAGTAGCGATCATCAACATAGAAGTACCCATGGGTGCCAATAGCACGGAGCGTCGAATAAAGTGAAGCAGCCCCAGCGTAATCATAGAATGAATTGACATTATACTTCTGCGCCTGCTCAATACTATCCGCCACAGCACGCTCAATTCGCAAGCCAAATACAGACGATAGAATAAACCAACTTGCTAGGAGTCTCGCCCATTTCATGTGATTATAGTAGCAAACACAACGGCACACGTCGAAGGAATTGACTAAATTGTAATTATTCTCTATAATACTTACTACTATGCCACGTATTATCACCCTTCTCTCCTCAGACTTCGTCTCTTTCTACGGCGCCCTTGCAGTCACACTCTTGCTGCGCTACGGAAGGTCTGATTTTACGATTCAGTTCAGTCGTCACGTTGTCCCATTCTCTCTTTTACTACTCGTGTGGCTTTTCGCACTCTATATAACAAATCTCTACAATGTCAGATTCATGCGCAATGATAGAGAATTTTTTGAACGCCTTGCACAAGCGATGTTATTCGCCGCGGTCATTTCTATTATATTCTTCTATCTCATACCCTTTTTTGGAATTACACCGAAGCGAAATCTTTTCATCTTTTTGATCCTTCTAGCAATCGGAATGTGGGGCATGCGACTACTCTATAATCGCATCCTAGCGGGTAGTACCAAGAAAAATATTCTTATAGTTGGAATAACAAAAGAAGCTATCGAACTCGCTACATTCATTACGAATAACCCACAACTTGGCTACCGTATTAGTTCATTTGTACATCTTAATAATGAATCAATTGAAACAACCACTTCAGCAACGAGCTGGGGTGTAATACATAATCTCAACGAGGTCGACGCTCATATTATTCATAAAAGCATCGATACTGTTGTTATCACTCCCGATGCATATCAGCTCAAGGAGGTCGTGGACCTTTTCTACTCGGCGATATCTCGTCAAATTAATTTTATATCTCTCACCTCACTCACCGAGCAACTCACGGGTCGAATTCCGTTAGGATCGATTAATCAGACCTGGTTCTTGAACAACCTCGAGGAGGGCTCCAAAAAATCACTCGATCCTATGAAGCGCTTCGTGGATATTGCTTCGGCTACACTACTTGGCATCCCAACACTCATCGCACTTCCATTCATCGCAGCCATCATTCTCGTTGATTCGCGCGGCCCAGTGTTCTTTCGACAAGCGAGAACGGGTCGCGCGGGTACGCCATTTTCAATAATTAAATTCAGAACAATGAAGATTGATGCCGAGGCCACGACTGGTGCTGTCTGGGCAACACAAAATGACTCGCGAATTACGAGAGTTGGCTCACTACTCCGCAAAACTCGGATTGATGAGCTGCCCCAGCTTTGGAATATCCTTCGTGGAGATATGTCGCTTGTGGGACCCCGCGCTGAACGGCCAGAGTTCGACGCACAGTTGGCGCTTCAAATTCCATTCTATAACGAGCGGTATCTCATTAAACCGGGTTTATCTGGTTGGGCTCAAATTAACTACCCGTATGGAGCATCAGTAGAAGATGCGCTTCAAAAGCTCCAGTATGATCTTTACTACATCAAGCATCGATCAATCTTGCTCGATCTTGAAATCGTCTTAAAAACGATAAGTATCTCGCTGCGTCGATCGGGTCGTTAACGTGCCGCCCCTAAACGCCCCAATACAAGATCTGCTTTTTCGGTAAAGTTTTTATCTGCAGCAATCTCAGGAACTGCGAGTGCTCGTCGTATTGTTTCAATTACTTTTTGAGCTTCGTTTAAGTCGGCGTACGCATTAATCAGGAGGGACCAGTAATCTGCTTTCTTTGGGAACGAGACTACGAGTCGCTCGCTCATAGCGGCAACATTCTTCATATCGCCCAGCTGGGAATAGATCTGAATCAATCGAAGACCATCTTGCTCCGTCATCGTGTATCCCTTCGCCAAACCAGTATTCATCGATTGTAGGGCCTCCTTAACTCCTTCAAAGCTATTACGCGATGCCGCAATTTGATATTGCACCGTGCCGATATACCAGTATGTTATTGCAACATCAGGGTTTAGCACCGAAGCCTTCTTAAACCACTCCAGGGCGCTCTCTGGTAATCCCTTATTCAAGTACGCCTGAGCGACCTCATAATAGGTGCGGACAAAGGTAGGACTAATCTCGAGCGCCTTACCCGACATACGAAGCGCCTCGTCATTATACGGACTCTTGGAATCTCCTTTTCCAAGCGTTATATACAGACGAGAAAGATAGAGGTACGGAAGGTAATCGTCCGGATTTTCTATCGTATTCTGCTTTACGTCTTCAATGGCGCGCAATGTGACCTCTTTAAAATTTGGAACCTTACTCACATCGGTTGCCCCCGAAAGCTCCAGCAAATATTGTGCGTATCTGTGTCGATATTCGTAACGCCCAGGGGCATCGATATCGATCGCTTCTCTATATTTATTGACCGCAGAAACCCAATCACCTCGATATCCCGCTACAATTGCTCTCGTACTCGCGTAGTTTGCCATCGATAGTCGCACATTGGTAGCATAAATTGAAACAAAGACGATGATTGGCACGACAACAATGTAAAGCGTCTGCAAACCTGACCATGCTCGCACGCTCGAACCTCGAATCGGCGCTGCATCAATTCCAGAGATTGCGACATGCACTACAAAGGCGAGAAGAGTGAAGAACGACAGGAAGTTTGCAGAGGTATCGAAGATAAAACAATTATGGATGATATACGCAACCGACATCGACGCAAAGCCAATCCCTATAACTCGAGCATCTGAATTCTCTTTCATAAAACGAGCAAACTGTCGAAAGGATGCTGCAAAGATTGAAAGATACGAAATCAATCCCAGGAGACCCATCGTGACCGTAACTTCAACAAACATGTTATGCGCACGATCAAAGAATGTTTCTGCACCTGGTCCTGTAAAGAATTTCGGATTGAAGTGCTTACTGAATGGTACGTTGAAATTTTCTGGCCCCCATCCGAGCATGATCGTCTTGAAATTTTCAGTCCAACCCTCATACCCTGCGGTCCATGCCCAAAATCGAGTCTGCACTGTGAATGTTGAACTTGAAAAATCAGTAACGCGCTTTAAATACGGCGAATTCTGAACAAAGGACGTTTGCCGCAACATCATTGCGAGAAATACAAACACTACAATAGCCGTTAAGCCAGCAAGTAGACCATTCCTAGCAAGGCGACTCCTATTCAAAGACCCCCAGAGAAGTGCCCACGTAAGTCCCCCAGCAACAATTCCAATAAGCGAGCCACGAACCGCTGTTGATATTACCGCCAGCAACATGACACCTCCTGCTGTAAAATACCACCGCTTCATTTTGAAACTTGTGCGCTTCATGGATGCCAGCGTTAACGAAAGGAATGCGATCAAGATTTGGTACCCCGCAAAGAGCGCCGGATTGCCTATGGTCCCAAAGGGGCGTTGACGTCCGCCAGAGCCAAGAATAAATGCCCAGTCTGTTTTTTGGAGAAATCCATAGATTGCGGAAGCAAAACCAACACCAACCATGATATTGAGAAGCACCCTCCAATCACTTCGCGTTCTCATCACAGAAATTGTGATGATATAAAATAAGAAGTAGTGCCAAAATGAAAATAGCCCGCCCATACGCTCAAGCGTCCCCCAAAAACTCTGTAAAAACGCCACCGACGTTCCGGAAGTGATCGTAAAAGCAATTGCAAACGATAGGAATGCCCAAGTGATCGGATGACTCTTGGGCGCATAGGATCGATCTCGCCACACCAAAAGGAGATACAAAGCCACCATGACCTGCACGATGCTCCGGAACACTACCACCTTTCCAAAGTGAAATGGTGACATGTACTGGCTAAATATTACGAGTGGAATAAACGCACTAGCATAGACAAGCCAGCGGATAGCTTTTGCGAGAAAAGATTCGTTCATGGTGTCTGCATCTTACCCAATAGTTTCAAAAGATACCAGAAGGATATCGCATGTGACGCAGCATACCATCCAGTCACCATGCCAATCGCACCAATAACACCCCAGTGCTGCATACTAAAAAGCGCCAACGGAACGCCGACGACCAAAACTACGATATTAATTACAATAGAATGCCTGACGCGGTTCATGATGCGCCACATTGGCCCCAAAGCCACACCCAAACCAAAAAGCGCTCCAAATGGAATAAGATTATAGACAAGCGGCACAGCCAGTGCATATTGCGGTCCATATAAAAGTGAAAACATTGGCCTTGCCATCAACGCCGCCCCGAATGTAACAGCACACGTGACTGCAATTGCGCCACCAGTAATCTGCAAGAAGCGACGTCGGAGTAGCTGCGGTCGCTGTACTTGAATACGAGCTAACTCCGTATTTAAAAGGCTAGAAATTGGACTTATCACGGATAGCGCAAGCGTTACCCAGCCAAGTGCGATCTTAAAATACGATACGTCGCTTGCGACAAGAGATAACGCCGCGATTGAAATCGGTGCCGCTCCATAGAGCATTGCAATATTACGATCAGCAAGGACCCACAACGTTGGTGCGATAAGGCTTGAATCTCTTGTGTGAGATATATGAGCCATCATTTGAGGCACCGTAGGTAACGCTCCCCACTGCCTACGCAGTCGAGACCAAAACCAATACGCAATAAATAAGACCACGATAGCGCCGACAGTGTGGCCCACGCCAGCTCCAGCGATTCCGAGGCCAAGCGCTGCAAGGACGAGAACGAGTGTCTGTCGAACAAACTGATCAGTAAGCGTGAGGAGTGCAAGCTGCTTAATCTTCCCTGCAACCTGTAGACCAAGTTGAGTTGGTACTAAAATGAGCGTTGAAATTGATGAAGCCATGAGGACCAAAAAACCCAGCCATCCTATCATTCGATCTCCATAGAGATGCCTCGCAATCAGCGGCATCGTAAGGCCAAGTGCACTTGAAAATAAAGCTGCGCTTATAACAAAGCCTCCTAAAAATAGGAATACCCGGCGGACTTCGCCATCATCTTCACGATGATAGGCTCGAGTTAACATAGGGGCCAATGCATCAGCGGCGCCCGCACCTAGAAATACGCTTCCCACAGCAGCCATTGACATAACAATTGCAAATCGCCCGTACTCCTGAGGGCCAAGAATCCGCGCAAGGATTACACCACCTATGGCTTGCGCCAGCATCGCCCCCAATGATCCAATTTGAAGCATCATATTGTCCCGAACAAAACGATGCCGTATGGAAGTCGTAATTTTTTCTAGAAGCATCATCAACGTACTATACATGATTCTCTGGGCTATCCGTGATTGCCAAAGATGCGAAGATAGGCTATAATATAACTATCATGATTACACGTGTCAAGGGCTACTTACGTGCACTCGTTGTCCGCACTCAATCACTCACGGGAACTGACAATCTATATTTAGTTCGAGGTGGTTTTTGGACGGGCTTTGGTCAAACACTTGGATCTATTTTGTCACTAGCTCAAATTCTTGTCTTTGCACACTATTTATCGCCACAGGACTATGGCACCTACAAATACCTCCTCTCAATAGCGGGAATGCTCGGATTCCTTACATTAACAGGCATGAACACGGCAGTCACGCAGATGACGGCAAGCGGCGTTCAGGGAGCGCTTCCTTTTAGTGTGCATTTGCAATTGAAATGGAATACGGCGTATTTTATAGCGTCGATTATTGGGTCACTCTATTATCTTGTTCAGGGAAACACCGTCCTTTCATTTGGTCTTTTTATCTTGGGTATATCGTTTCCGATATCTTCGGCTCTTAACACATACGGGGCATATCTTTCAGGGAAAAGAGATTTTCGGACTGCTTCCCTCTATAACGCATTGGGTACGCTCACCTATTCCATCCTACTCATTACGGCAACAATTCTCACAAAAAATATTCTCATCATTGTAATCGCTTATGCACTAGGCACGCTACTTCCAGGTCTATATTTCTATCGAAGAATTATCTCTGCCTCTCATCACCCGTCTTTGTCTAGCCAAATGAAATCACAGCTAGCAACCTACGGCGGCCACCTATCATTCATGAATGTATTAGCGACAGTAGATCAATACATTGATAAGGTGCTTCTATTCCAAAATACTGGTTCTGTTCAGCTTGCGGTCTACTCACTAGCCCAAGCCGCACCTGAGCGAATTAAAAGCTACGCAAAAAGCATCGCCGCTCTCTTGTTGCCTAAGATGTCTAGCAGGGAGCTATCCACTATACGACCTGTTTTCTATACTCGAATCCTTCAGGGCGCAAGCTTGGGCTTCTTGGTAAGCATAAGCTACTGGATAGTTGCACCACATCTTTTTTCATTTATTTTTCCTCAATACTTAGAATCAATCGCATATTCCAGAGTATTCATGTTCACAACTGTGTTTACACTTCCAAACTCTTACATCGCTAGCATTTTTAGGGGCAAACGAATGCTCAAGCCACTATATATCAGCTCGACAGTTGGCCACTCCCTTAAGATAATACTTTATCTATTCCTCGGTAGCGCCTGGGGTATTTGGGGTCTTGTATGGGCTGCGCTTATTACTCAGGTAATTGGCACGGTGCTCAATTGTGTATTATGGGAATACGAGAGTCGCAAACTACTAAGCTAGCTTCGAGAGCGTACAACTATAAAAAGCCCGGCCGCAAATAGGCTCGGCCAGATGCGACGCAATATCGGAATACCCTGGTACGGCCTTATGTCTTGCTCATAATCAAGAGATGCAAGCCAATACTGCATATCTCGATACGTCCAAAAACGGACATGCTCACCTGGATGCGCACGCCATTGAAGCGGGAAACGTCCAAACAAGAGCCTAAGTCGGTGCGTTATGTAGCCAGTATTGGGCACCGAAAATATCACTGCCTTTCTGGCGTGCACACGTGCACACTCTAAGAGCTCCTCACAATTGCTCATATGCTCCAAGACTTCCAACAACAAGACCCAGTCATATGTCCCAATAGCATCAGGGTCCAATTTTCGAATATCAACTCTTTGCACAGGCACCCCTCGTTGCTGTGCCACACCGAGAGCATCCTCAGAACTATCGATTCCTAATGCGGTAATATCCCTTCTCTTCAGAAGCTCGGAAAGAATTCTACCATCGCCGCAACCGATATCGAGCACAGAATCGCCATCCCGCAGAGTCGCATCGATCATCCGAACGCGATCAGCCTGGAAGCCATTCAATGTCGCAAACATATCCCGTTGAGACCAATACCTATTATAGGTAGAGTCTGAATCAATATATACAGGGTACCAAAACAAATCTCGTACCGCATGACGAATTCTATTAAGTACGCTCATTTTTATAAGCTATCATAACCGACATTTCTTTACGAAAGTGCTCCATATGTCGAGTAAAGACACGAGATGAATCATCTAATATAAATTTATGCGTTTGCTTTCTTTGTGGAATAAATCGCGATAATAGTAGTTGAATATTTGGGGGCAAAATAGAAAGTGCTAACTTAATCTTACCGATAACTCCCCCAGAATCTGGCTTTTCAATCCGCCACGATTCAAATACCCGAATCCCTGCATTGTATGCTGCGCCCCACCAATCACGTCGTCGATACTCACGCTCTCCGTTGAGTCGGCGGGTCATCACCTGCTCTGCGGGTATTCCGAACTGTTTATTATATTCAGGCCCATAACGTGTGTCTAGTAAAGCGTCCAAATCATCCTGCGAATAACTATCCGGACGTGCTTTATCAAGCATCAGAAGAAAGCCGCCCGGTTTTAGGACTCGAGCTATCTCGCGAAATGTTACTTCAATATCGAGTGAGTGATGTAGCGAGAAGAAATCAAATACAAAATCGACAGATGCATCAGGCAGCTGCATGTCATCAAAACTTCCGACAACGCCGACGAGCTTGCTTGTATTCTCCTGAGCGATACCGCGTGCAACACCAGGAAACAATTGCTCAACAATAGGCTGACATATCTCAATACCATACATCTTGGTAACGGCAGTACAACGCGCGAGTACCGAGCTAAACACTAGCGGCCCCGCTCCAACCTCCACGCCAACACCGGAAAAATTCTTTCGCAGTAAGTATTTCTCAATCCACCGAAGGAGGCAATCAAGATCATCAATAGTGATGAGAGGAGCAACGCCATCAAACGTGAGCTCTCGTACTATAGTAAGTGCATCCTTTCCTGCAAGTGAAAGTGCGAACTTTGTTCGATAATTTTCTTGCGCCTCTTTTTTAACCTCCGCATCAACATCCCAGTGTTCGATATGCATTATGTGTAGTGTACGAAAAAGAAAACACCCCGTCCACGTGGACGGGGTGTGCGTCAGAAGTCGGTCTTCCGACGCAGCTTTGCGGCAATAGCAACTTCGGCCGGCGTCACTCGCTTCATACCGTCGCCAAGCGCCTTCTCGAGGCGCCGAACGTTATGTACGAGATGCTTGATGCCAGAGGGCTCAAGCGACGCGGACTGGTCCGAGCCAGGCATCGCACGATCAAGAGTGATGTGCCGTTCGATGACGCTCGCTCCCAGTGCGACAGTGGCAACACTTGGGGTGGTGCCATGACCGTGTCCCGAGTATCCGATGGGCGTAAACGGAAACTCATTCTGAAGCGTCGTGATGACGCGAAGGTTCTCGTCTTCATCCGCCGTCGGATATGTGCTGTTGCAGTGCAGAATCACCAGTGGCACATCGCCGACAATACCCGTCGACGCAAGCACCTGCTCCATGGTACTCATTCCTGTCGAAAGAATTACGGGACGACCCTTGCTTCGCACATGCTCGAGCAGCTTGCGATCGGTGATAGAAGCCGACGCAAGCTTGTAGCACACGGGATTGAACTGCTCCAGAAAATCGACGCTTGCCTCATCCCAAGGAGAAGCGCACCACATGATGCCCCGCTCCCGACAATACGCGTCAATCTCTCGATACTCGGGCTGATTGAACTCGAGTGCGAGCTTCAGATCTCCGTTCGTGGTCGCTTCGGGATTGGCATGCAAACGAGCCTCCGCAACTGAGCCTAGAACGGAATATCCATAGCGGCCCGAGCGCTCGACCGCATGCTTGATGATGCTTCTATCAAACGCACGAAGCTTCGCGAGCTCGTCCTGCGTGTAGACGACATCGATGGTGCGCTTCTGGAACTTCACCATTTCGCAACCAGCATCGACGGCAACGTCGATGAGCTGTTTTGCGATTTCGACAGAACCGTTATGGTTGATGCCGATTTCAGCGATGACAAGACAGGGAAAGCCATTTCCCACCCAACGTGATCCGATTCGAATCGGGTTCATTTCGTATCTCCTTGTAAAGAATGCTGGCGCAATTGTACTGATTTCACTATATAAGTCAAGAAAAGGCCCCCGGCGTACCGGGGGCGAACGGATTACCAGGCATGCTTACCGCCATCCACGATCAGGTTGTTGCCCGTCATGAACGACGATGCATCCGAGAGCAAATACTGCAGAGTGGCACAATACTCGCCCGGCTGAGCCATCCGCTGCAACATCGTCGTTGCACCGAAACGCTCAACAAAGTCAGCAGGCATGCCGTCGCGCTGGACGCCTCCAATAGAGAGCGCGTTGACGCGAACCCCGTGCCGACCAAGACGTGCCGCCCACTGACGCGTTAGGCCCAGCACCGCTGTCTTGGACGCCGTGTATGCGGGGCTCTTAAACTTCGTCTCACCTGCATCGTAGACGCGATGATCATGTGCGATGACACTTACCTCAGATGCCACGTTCACAATCGAGCCTGACCTCTGCTCAATCATATATGGAGCAACGTGCTTGATGCAGATCATCGTACCGACGAGATTCACTTCCAACTCTCGCCGGAAGAGATCGATGTCATACTGCTCGTACGGCACGAACTGTGACTTCGAATCACCTGAGCCGATCGCCGGATTCATGGCTGCGTTGTTGACGAGTCCATCGATCTGTCCCCGATTGGCAATGATTCGCGCAACAGCCTCTGCAACGGAACCTTCGTTCGTGATATCAACTGATTTGATGTCAACGGAACGTGATTCGTCTCGATCCCAACTGTATACATACGCGCCAGCCTTTAGAAGCGCTCGCACGTACTGCTGACCAAGGAATCCAGACGAACCGGTCACGATAATGACCTTATCACCGACATCGAACGGATTTGATGTCTTATCCATTTCCAAACACCTCCTTTTGGATTTTCTTCATGTACGTCAATTGCTGCTGGGCATCCTTCAGATACGTAGCAGCACCTCGAAACGCCTGCAGGACGAGACTTCCACTCCAGCCTATGTGACCTAGGGACTCGAGGCATCCTCGAATGTTCGCGTCACCAGTGCCAAGTGACACCGATTTCGTTGAATACCTCTTACGATCCTTGACGTGCACCCCCTTGATTCGGTGCGCGAGCCGCTTGATATCAGATGCGCAATCAAAGCCATAGCTCGTACAGTTTCCGATATCGTAGTATACGCCGACGTACTCATTCTGGAAGGAATCCACGAATTCTTGCAATGCGCTGGCATTCATTTCCGTTTCGAATGCGATCGAAACTTGATAGTTTGCCAACATCGGCAGAATCATCTGGAGATTTTCGCGGACCCTCTCCCGCTCCACCAGACTTTTTGGAGCATGCGCCTCCAATAGCGGGATCAGAACAACCCGATTGGTGGTTAATTCCGCGCGGTGAATTGCCGAGGTCAACCAAGGCAATGTCCGCGCTCCACTCAACGAGCGCAAATCGTACTTCATGAACCAATCAGCGCATACCGAAGCCACACGAACAGCTGAGCGAAGCTCCGCAGTCCGAATCAGCTGTGAGCCCTGCTTGAGGAGTACCGGATTGCTATTGTCCTCCATCTCGGGGGCGTCGCACAGCCACTCAATGCCCTCGAATCCCATTACTTGAGCAGCAAGAAACTCACTTGCCCAATAATAAGGGAAAAACTGAAATCGCTCATCGGGGGACTGCGACAATCTTCCCTGCAGAATTGCGATAGGAAATGTCATCGTTTTGCCTCCAAAATAAGATCGCAGACTTCGCGCACCGCGTGCTCGCCACCCTTGCGCGTAGTCACGAAATCAGCGCCTCCAATGCACATGGGATGGCCATCGGCAACAGTGATACCAAGGCCTACGGCCTTAATGCACTCCAGATCGTTGATGTCATCTCCCATGTAGGACACTCTCTCAAGTGGAACTTGGCGTTCCGCTGCGTATCGACGAAGAATTTCAAGCTTGCCCTCGCCAGTAGCTACTCCGTGATAGCAGTCAACCTTCATCTTCTGGGCACGCGTCTGTACAACTGGATTCGTCTCCTTGGAGATGATAACCACTTTGACACCTGCTGCCTGAAGCAAATTGGTGCCCAAGCTATCACGACGACTACACCGAACGGTCTCCATGCCATCCTGTCGGACGTGCACAAAACCATCAGTAAGCGTGCCGTCAAAGTCCAATGCGAGGATCTCAATTGAAGCGAATTTCGGTCGAAGAACGTCGTATTGTGTGATCCACATAATTGCTACTCCTTTGTAAAAGAATGATAATATAATAACTCAAACATTGCATTTCGTCAATGTTCTGCTATACTACCGCTGCACTTTTCCAATCAATTTCTTAAGGAGGTTTCCTTCGTGTCTACAATTCCAGTTGCTCCGCAGCTAGAACTGCATCCGGCAGATGTCATTGCATCTATCACTCCGTCTCACCTATCAGGCGTTCGGGTCCTGTTCGTCAACATGCCGCTCCGAGAGACGGCGCGACCCAACGTGACTCCAGAAGGGCCACTCCTTCTGGCGACCCGCCTGCGCCAACACTACGGCGTCGAGGCGACGATCATCGACCTAAATGCCTATCGCCTAACTACTCAAAATCCGCGCCTGCCCTGGGGACGGCACCTAAATCTTGACGAGGCGGCGGGTCTCATAAAGCGCCACATCGAGAAACACGGCGAGCCGCACTGTGTCGCATTCTCGGGTAAAATCACCACGCTCCGTTGGCAGAAAA
This sequence comes from Minisyncoccota bacterium, assembly GCA_017992005.1. Taxonomy (GTDB): domain Bacteria; phylum Patescibacteriota; class Minisyncoccia; order 2-02-FULL-40-12; family GWA2-44-9; genus JAGOPO01. Next base: position 43,941 of record JAGOPO010000001.1, on the reverse strand, counting down.
ACATGCTCGATATCGTGCGCACAATTCTTCCCGATGTCTTCGTGGTGTCCGGTGGTGGACTGGCAACCGAACTCAAAGAAGGATTATTCCAGTACATGCCCAAGCTTGATGGCGCCGCACACTCCGAAGGCGACGACATCATGATTAAGATTGCATACGATGCTAAAATCGTTAGCGATCTTGGCATTGAGAGAGCAGCTCGCTCTGGGATGCTCGACCCCTACCATCTGGGTATCATTGGGGAACGTCACCGATTCTTGTACGCTGGCAATCGGCCACGCAATCTCGATGCACTTCCCTATGCCGATTTGGAGCTTCTGCGCTCTGACGTTGACGGCAATCCGGTACTTGATTGGTATCTTCACACTCCCGCATGGAGTGCCAGTGCCAACAATTCGTCTGCTGCGCCATGGAGTGACGCGGATGTGATCCCTAAGACCACATCAGTCTCCAGTCGTGGGTGCCCATTCGGATGCAAGTACTGCTTCCGCAAGACGCAGGGCGAACGCAATTGGGGTGTCCGTTCCGCTGATCACATTATGCGGGAACTCCATGACCACATCGACCGCTACGGCATTAAGTTCCATGCGTTTCCTGATGACAACTTTGCTGTCACTGTCGATCGAATCATAGAAATCAAGAACTTAGTTGCCTGGGGCACCCATACACGCTTAGACGAAGCCGCAGGACTCATTAATGGCAAGACCGAGAGCCCACTCCGTGTGGAGCTGATGGCTAAAGGCGGCTGCGCCTATATCGGCTTCGGTGCAGAAAGCGCAAGCGCTGATGTTCTCAAAGCAATCGGCAAGGGCGGTCACACGCTTAGTAATGGCATGATGGAGGTTCATGTTGGAGGTTCGCCTCATTCATTCCCCACCTCCATGATTGTTGGCATTCAAAATGCTCGACGATTTAACATTCACGCTAACTGCACATGGATTATCGGTTCGCCAACAGAAACACTTGCCGATATCAAAGAGAGCGTTCTCTTCATGCAATGGCAAATGGAGTACTATAGTCAATTCGGCATCAACCCCGAATCAGTGAATACCAAAATGTTCACGATGACGTGGTACCCCGGCACGACGCTCATCAACGACTCCACGGTTCGCGCCGAACTCACCCGTGTATTTGGACTTTCATTTCAACCTGCACGACCGAATACGAGCGGCGTTCTGTTTGATCCTGTCATGGATGACGCGTTCTACGACTATCTCATCTCATTGGACGACGCAACGAAGCTTCTTGAAAACGAGGGGGAACCGTTGAACTTCAGCGATATCCCCAACGACATGTTCTTGAGGGTTCGGGATCTTGTTGACTCCGGACACACTCTCGACGTACTTCATCTCTAGCATTCCCGCCCCACACATCCCGTGTGGGGCTTTTCCTTACCTAATATTTATGCTATAATATTTTTATGGTTAAGAAAAAACGACCTCGTCTTATTGGTATAATCCCCGCACGCGGTGGCTCACAAGGTATTCCTGGGAAGAATAGTAAGCTATTTTGTGGCAAACCGCTTATTGCATGGTCTATTCTAGCTGCACTCCAAAGTAAAAAACTTGACCGTGTTTTTGTTTCCACTGATAGTCCAGCAATTGCACGCATCGCTAAGCGTTATGGCGCCGAAGTTATTATCCGTCCAGACGAATTAGCTACCGCTTCCATTGGAATTGAACCCACGCTCAAGCATGCCTATGAGCACCTCAAAGATACCGAGAGATATGTCGCCGATGGCATTGCGCTCATGATGCCGACGACACCCACGCGTCAATCGTTTCATATCGATAATGCAATTATGTTGTTCTTAAGCAAGAATACGACTTCAGTTGTAGGCGTAAACCCTACACCAGCAAACCATACACCGTACTGGACACTCGTTCGCGGACCAAAAGGCCATGTCACTCTCTGGGGAGGCGTGCCACTCAAACACATCCTTACGCGACGACAAGACTTCCCTCAAGTATGCTATGCACGCAATGATATTATCTACGTTTTGAACCCTCAAAATCTTTACGACAGCGAGAAATCCAATTTGTACGGCAAAAAAGTAGAGTTGTATGTCGTCGCCCACTCGGAGCAGTATGAGCTCGATATCAACACTCCCGGTGAATGGCACGACGGAGAAATAAAATTCAAGTCCCTATTCATCAAGCCTAAAGCTTCGAGGAAATAATCTCCGCAATTCGATTCGCTGCATGGCCATCTAGCTTAAAGAGATGGTCATCTACCGCCCTGCGCCTTCCACCGGCATCCATTTCAGGCTTTTCAAGATACATATTGATATACGTAATGAGCTCATCTGAAGTTCGAGCGACCTTCGTGCCGCCTGATTTCACCATACTCCGAAGGCAATCCTCTTGATTGTATCGCTGAACGCTTTGAATATACTGCCGCGCCTCCCATCCATCAAAACTAACTATGATCTGTGGCTTATCGAAAACAGTTGCATCAAGACCTATCGAAGTGGCTACGTACATAACAAGCTCTGAATAGTAGATCGAATTTCGAAGATGATCATTTTCAAATGGATTTAATGTTGCCCCCTTGAAATTCCTTTCAAGCGTTCGAGTCCCTGGGTTTTCAATTATAAAATGATCATCTGCAATAAAATGAGAGAAATCTGCTGGATGCTGCGGGTGATTTCGAATTAAGAAGACGATATCATCCGGAAGTCGGCCCCCATTAATTGCCTCCTTCAAAAGCTGGCATACTTGCCAATCGGTCGTTGATAATATATCGCCAGCAGGAGCAAATAGAATGAGCCGCTTATCAGCGTTTGAACTAATACTTCTAAAGAATTCATCACGCGAGACCGTGGGCCCAGATATCCAAGCATCAAACTGTGGAAGCCCAACCACTGAAATGAGACTACTCGGCACACGGTGAATGACTTGAAGTTCCCGTTTTACCGTCTCGCTATTTGCAAGAATTCTATCGGGAATCATGCGAAGGATTCCCTTCGTGGTCGTATTATCCCATGAACGGACCATCCCAATAGTCCGAATATGATTCCTCTTTGCATTTCTCTGAAATAGCAGATCGTGCTCACCAAATATATCACCTAAGAGGACAAGGTCTGGACGATATTTTCTCATTATCACCTCCGTTGAACTCTTTGACGAAGCAAGGTAGTCAAAAGCTCTATAGAGATGAACAGCAAATCTTATCCTACTAAGTATTGATGCAAGATTATTTACTATCCAAAAATTAATCCGCGCAACAATTGTTCCCTGTCTTTCGCGACGCTCTAGGCGCTGGTCGCGAACATACTGCGTATTTTCAATCAAGAACCCAAGTCGATACCAAAATTTATTATATCGTGTCGATATAATTGCATCCGCATCATATGGCACAACAGTCATCCATTCTTTCCCATATGTTGCTTGGGTAAATTCAGCCTTATCTGGAGGAACACATACAATTACACGCGCACCCGTCCTCTCGTGGACTTGGGAAAGTGCGGTACTACCAAGTAAATTACGAAACACCCATCCGTGATAAGCGGTGACTACTATAGTTTTCATGGTCGAAATTGCTTCCAGTACTGTCGACAAGTTAGCCGATGCGCCCACGATGACCGAGGCATGAGAGGTTGCTGCTGGGAACTATATGCCAGTGAAAGAATCCTCCTTTCGAATCCTTTTTGCATTTTTGGAAAGCCGTGCCACGCCAGAGGGTGCTGCTCAAAAAAGAACAGACCGTTTCTCATGCTTGGAGCTTGATATGTCATGGTTCTTCTATCAGGCTCGTAGACACACGTTCCGGCTCTATTATTAGGAGACTCATTGAAATACACGATTGAAGCCCATGACGATTTTACTGGACTCTCATCATATTCTCGAGCCGCACCATCGATGTGCGGTTCTTGTACGCAGCCCTCATTGCCAAAGGTGAGCCCAAAATTACAGAGCGTATTAAAGCTAATCCCGACTGCTTTTGATATCAGCTCAGCCGTCGCAGGAGAAGCACACTCACGAAAGAATTCCTGCCAATATCGAGAGAGTGCCGCCACCTGACATGCGCAATCATTATGCTTACCCGCCACATACGTCGGACCTACGTAAAAACGCTTTCTCCCACCTCCAGAAGCTTTATCAACAAGGTTAAATCCGCGCACATCTGGAAACGTTAACCGTAAATTCTCATAGGCAGCTTCATGAATAAAGTTCTCGATGAAACCATAAGAAAATCCGTGGGGTGACTTGTGGATTTGCGCACGCTCGACTTGCCGTTGATTGATATACATAGCTATTTAAAGAGTAATCGTAATGGTCCATCCCATTGTAGTTCGAATGGCGCATTCGAGTATTTCTTTACAGCGGGTCCTATATACATCGCATGATCGCTTCGATACCTACCAATACGTGCAAGTAATTTCATGTAGAGTGATTGTATACGCCACTGAAAACCGCGCATCGGAATTCTAGTAAAATCATGAGGTGACCTATTTGGCTGCAACCAAAAAACTCCATATCGTTTCACTACCTCACCCTGGTTGAATCCGAGTCCCTGCTCAAAGCGCTCCAGTACACCCTGAAACGCCCGTGGATCTTTGGTGAAAAATCTGCGAGACGGCTTATCAACGCGGATCATTTTCAGAATCATGTTATCAAACGTAGGTGATACATCTTCTATCACTTCGTATCCATGCTTCATAAGCAGCGTCTCGATTCCATATTTTGTATACGAATATAGATGCGGTGGATACAACGCTTGATACCCGGCGTGCTCGCCGAGCGCGTCCGGTACAGCAAGCACAAAAATACCGCCACGTGCTTGAAGCTCAGATGCGCATCGAATGAAGCGCCTCGGATCCACAACATGCTCAAATACATGATGGCTCACAATAGCATCGAATGGCTTATTGTGCCGTAAAATACTTTGCACATCATCAGACTCAAAAGGCCCCACACATACCTTTGCATCAAATGCCCTTGCGACGACGTCGGCTCGGTGTGGTGAATGCTCAACTCCAACAACTTCGCCGAATCCAGATTCCTGAAAATGTCGAAGAATACTTCCGTAACCCACCCCAATATCAAGAGCACGAAGTCTACGAGCAACATCGAGTGAGGAAGCTGCAATGGCAGCAACTCTTCGACTCGACTTTTTATCTAATTCGATACGTGGAAATGCCCTTACCTGCTCTGCATTGAGAGCGGTGTGAATATCCCAAGTATCAGTATAAAATTCCTCAATCCATTGTCGCGATGGCCTATCAATGTACCCCCTCGTTCCACATTCGGGACATGCTCCGATATTCAATATTTGCTTACCCTGATGAGCAACTAACGCACAAACAATGTTCATCTCAATATCACAACAAGGACAAAGAGGCTCTCGTTCTAGAATGATGTCCGAAGGCAACTCACGAACAGTTACTCGGTAATACTCAGCAAAATCTAAAATTGTATATGCATTTTTCATATAAGCGGCATCATGCTATCACCTCTTTATACTGTAGCTCATATTCGTCAATGACGCTATCAATGGAATGCGATTTCGCCCACCGCACACTTGCTTCGCCCATACTCCTCCGAATCGCCTCATGAGATAGTAATAAAACTATAGCATCTCGAGCTGCGGCACTATCATCTTGCGGCACGAGGATGCCATTTGCATCCGATATCGCCTCTTGAATTCCATTATCACGAGTTCCAATCACAGGCAAACCGCATGCTGCTGCCTCAAGAAAGACTAAACCGAAGCCTTCAAAGTGCGCGCCCTGATTTTGCGATAGCAACATAAATACGGACGCGCGAGAATAAAGGCGCCTCAACTCATCGTCACTCACATTTTCGTACCAATGTATTGCATCGGTCACGCCCAATGAGTCTGCAAGCTTCTTTAATTTTTCAATGTACCCCTTATCGCGTGTTGAACCAACAATCCACCACTGCAGCGAGGGAAAGCTTTTTCTTGCTTCTGAAAATGCCCGGATCGCAACATGATATCCTTTCCTGAATTTCACAGAACCCACAGAGATGACCGCTTGATCGCGCTGAAGGCCCGTGCTCACATCTATCCTCCATCGCTCAAGATCAACGCCATGATGTATTACCGATATCGAGCAAGACGACCCGAGGGCCCCCGTAAGTCGATCAGCAGTATATTGGCTAATAGCAAGCACACGATCTACACGCCGAGTCATCACGCGATATAGTAGCCGATAACGAGATACTTCAAGTGGTGCGATTGAGTAGGTTCCTTGCGCCGAAAATATGATCGGCTTCCTAATGATGCGAGTGGCCAACCAAGCAATAGCACCAAACGGATAGACATCCATTGCGTGAACGATATCAACAGTCCGAATAAGAGGAAGGAGTCGAACCACAGACCAGAGAACCCCAATACCCCGCCGTAGCACGGGATGAGCCCCGCCCCTTTCGGATATCACAAGAACGTCATGCCCTCGTTCGCGCAGTCCCGATATAAGCTGATCGGAAAAACGGCCCCAACCTGCGGAAACATTAACATCATGTGTTAGTACAGCAATTTTCATTAGCGCGACTTAATTTGACGAACGCTATACAGGATAAATTGATCATCAACATGAACTTTTCGGAGAAATGAGTAGATTTGATCATTGACCAGTGCGTCATATCGCCGATCAACAACAACGTAGTCCAATTTAAATTTCATGAGTTCTACGTACAAATCCGCCTCTAGAAATCTTGAGTATGCTTCTTCTATTTCTCGCTCAGTTGCGTCGAACCAACGATCAATCCCGGCTGTATCAGCAAATTTCTCTTGCCACCGATCTCCACAACCAGATAGGTTATTACATAGCATATCATTCCAATCACGAAAGAAGTATGACGTGCTAAAAAACGGCTCTGAATAAAAGTGTCGACGCACGTCTTTTGGTAATAAATTCCGAAATCGTAGGTTTACGAGGTAATTATGAAGAATGCGCTCCCGAGGGATACCACTATAAATGTAAAATGAATGATAGTTGTTGCAACCTGTCAAAGCAGGAATGAATCTACTTAATTCATTGGGATACGCAGGAAATGCATAAACGACGCAATCCAATTTTGCATACTGCTGAAGATACGAAATAACACCGGAGAAGCTTTGAAGCTCCATGTATTTAGGAACCGTAGCGTAGGTAGCCGATTGGAAACCTCTCCAGCCAAAGAACAACGCAATAATGATGATGCAGGAAATGAAAAGCCTCCACAGTATTAGTGAGCGCTCTCGAAGAATATTATGAATAAGAGTAACGAGCAGTGCCATTGATAGCGGTGTTGTATACTGAACAAAATGCTGTGGCCAAATCGCTCGTCCAGTAATAATCTGCTGGTTGTAGACAAGAACCATCGTTCCACCTACCGAAAGAACAATAAGCCACCATCGCCCCCTCCAATCCCATCCTTTCAATACAGAGAAGAGAAACACGAGTAATGCGCCGCTCAGTGTCGCAAAGGAGATGTAATTAATAAGCGAGGCATGTGTGGCAAACATCCCAGAGCGAAAAGCGTCTCCGGAAGCGTCTCCGTTGGTTGCCATAAGAGCCCCAGCAAGGTATGGCAGGTTCAACCCAACACCAATGACGCCGCAGATCGCCAATCTTGCAACCAACCTCCACCATCGCCACGCCGACGCATACAATGCAGAACAAACCAGAACACCCAGCGATAATCCGAACGCGAAGAAATATCCAGGCGTACATGCAAGGATGAGACTAGCCGCTACCACATGCGACCATGATTCTTTTCTCAGTACAATTTTTGACAATTGCCAAAGAAATGCAAAAAGCAAAATACCCCCTGTAATTGGGTGGACCAGCCTATTCCATAGGAGACCCGCAGGATCACTAGCTCCGTGGACTAGCACTTGAAAAAAATGCCGATAGTCATAAGCATCATATCCAAGAACGACCAAGAGACCCGCGCTCACTGCGGCGACTTGAGCTGATGCATCTTTATGCAGCAATAGCTCACGAACAAATAAATATATAACAAGAAATAAGAGGGCCGGTAGAATCCACTTACTATAGAAAATAACGCTCTCCAGTGAAGCGCCAGTGATAATGGTTGGCAGAGCATAGAATAGTGTCTCTGCATACGGGGGCATGAGAACACGCGCATCCTTGTACTCATACATTGTTGGGGAAGCGACTCTATGGTGCCCATCTAACACCTCTCGTACGCGGCTCAGGTATTCTCCCTCAGAATCATTCACAAGATACGGCACTCCTTTATCAAGCTCTCCCGCTCGGTCGCGCACGATAAGCTGCGGAAGCCCAGCAACTATTGCGACGACAAGTGCAGCGCCAATGGCGATGCCGTGATGTCGCATGATCGCCCCAAGCTTAGTTGATTTTATAAATGATATAACGGTCATCATTCCAGACGATAACGCAATACTTCATGATTGTAGATGGAACAATATCCACGAACGTATCGACCAAAAGATAATCAACATTGTAACGCTGCAATGCAGCATACATATCTGACCGAATACGATCTTGAACAATCATCAAACGATCTAAACGCTCCGCTCCTACAAATCGAGAAAGTGATGTTGTGGGATGACAGGGCATAAAGAGGAGACATCTCAATTGCTGTTTATGGTAGGAGTCCGCAAGACGTCGCTCAATTCCAGCCCCATCTATCTCTCCAAGTTTTGCAAGCACCTGATCCCTTGATAGCGCCGACGATTGCGCCATAAAAAACCTCTCCTCCACCTCTGCTATGCTCATATGGTATAGGCTACCCGCATGGCTCCACGCCACCGCATGTTTTGTCATAATCGGTATATAAGAACTTAAGACGTCATTTGCCATCACGACGCTCTTCTCTGGAACATACGCCTCAAGCCAGCGTAGCGGCTCAGCGATCGACTGCACCGATGAGGTGCCGCCGATGCTTAATCGACCCAACGGGACTGCGCGCTGCACATTATTTATGAGAAACGCAGATCCAATACTAAGAAGGACTAACAGCGTAGATATTTTAAGGGATGATACTTCTTTCATTGCATCACGCTGCTCCCACACGTCATAGAGTTGCACAATAATAGCAATAGAAAAAAAGAATGTAATGAACCGCCCAACATGTTGGCCGGTGGCGAAATCTGATCCTACGGCGACAGCGCTCACGCTTGCCAAAAAGAGACCCAACGCAGTACGTGTAATTATCGGTCTCTGTTTGATATTCAGCCATCGATGTATGACCCATCCGGTTGCCAATAGAAATATCATCCAGCGACCATAATAATATGAATCGAGTGCGGGTAGACGTGTAAATACTAAGCCAACGCGATCGAGCGTCTCCCAAAATATCAAATCTGAAAAACCTTGCACGGCATAGATAATTGCTGGTAGCGCAAGAATAGCGACCCCTCCTGCAACGAGCAGGAGAGTTCGAACGTCCCCCCATGCGCGTTGCATTATTTTTAATAGCAACCCAACAAGCATGATAAAGAAAACAACTTGCCACAAGAAGCCATAGATATAAAACGTAGCTGCAGCAGATAGCGTGAGAGCTACTATTCTCTTCTTAGATGTTGTTGATTCTAGCCAATAGAAGAAAGAGATTAGAAACAGTGTAAAAAATGGGAATACCTGCTGCATAATTACGGGCCTTAGTATGAGCCAGTACACCTGTACATACGCAAAAATAGCACCGAACGCTGACACGTAGCGATGTCGAGTAATGAGATATACGAGCCAGTATGTTAGGACAACGAACAAGATTGACCACAAAATATGGTTTGTAATAACCACGGCAACAAAAGGCATGCCAAGCAATAGAGGCGTCGCAGCAACTACATCAGTCAGCGAAAAGGCAACTGACGGAGCCTCCGCATGCTCTAAAAAATACGGATTACCAACCATTAAATTACCATCAAAAACTTCACGCATTCTTGCGTAGTAATACAAATCGTCGTCAACAAGGCGAGGCATTACACCTCGAAATGAGTCCGAGGTAATCACTGGAATAAATGCAGCGAGAGACATAAGACCGCTTACTACGATCAGCACAAGCAGGGTTAATCTATGGGACATGCAGTATTTCTTCGGTGCAGAAGCTCAATGCTCTTGCATACATAGAGAAGCTGGGCTTCCGTAAGAGCTAAGCCCGAGGGTAGATACAAGCCTCGATGAGCAAGGTCCGCTGCCACGGGAAAAACCTCCCCTCCTAATATCTTCCGCAATACTGGTTGCTGCTCTGGCGGATAAAAAAAATCACGCGTGTCTATTCCAACATCCTTGAGGCCGGCGCGTAATTGCTGTTTGTTCATTCCAAATTTATGCTCATCTATAACAATCGCATACATCCAGTACACACTATGGGCGTGCTCCACTTCACGTGGAAGCTGAATTCCGGCAATGCCCTGAAGGTGACGCTTATACAGTTGAGCCATCCACCGTTTTTTCTCAATATATTCCTGAAGATGAGCAAGCTCTCCACATCCGAGCGCAGCCTGCATATTTGTCATACGATAATTGTACCCTACCCCATCATGAATAAACCTCGTCGACGAATGATGAAGATCTTTGATTTTTCTACATTGCGCTGCAATAGAATCGTCATTGGTAATAATCATCCCGCCCTCACCAGTGGTAATAATTTTGTTGCCATAAAAACTAAAGCATCCGACATCGCCTAAGGTGCCAGCTAAGCGACCCCTGTAGAGTGCGCCGTGCGCTTCAGCGGCATCCTCAATAATGGCTACATTGTGCCTCTTTGCTAGCGCGCGGATCTCGTCCATCTCGCACGGCTGACCGTAAATATGCACGGGCATAATTGCTCTCGTTTTGGACGATATTTTTGCCTCGATGCGATGAACATCGATATTGTAGGTCGTAGCGTCGCAGTCGACAAACACGGGCGTCGCACCGGTGTAGAGAACCGCAAGCCACGACGCTGCCATCGTAAACGCAGGCACGATAACTTCATCTCCTTGACCGATATGAAGCGCCAACAGTGCCACATGCAATGCGGCAGTTCCGTTTGACACCGCTATCGCATGCCTGACGCCATAGAGTCGAGCAAAATCATCTTCGAATTGAGTAACGTACTTCCCAGACGAAGAAATCCACCCACTATCAATAGCGTCGTGAGCGTACTTCTTTGCTTCAATCGATAACTTAGGCTCGTTAACAGGGATAAACATCGGCTAATCCTTAAAAATCTTAGCCTCCTTATCACCCGGATACGGACCCTGCTTGACCTCGAGCAAACGACAGCTGGGTGGGATATTAAGGCTATGTCCTCCGCCAACAAATAAAATCGAGTCCCCCGCTGACATGGAAAGCTTCTCAATCTCTACCCAGTCCGTATCAAAAATCGTCACCGCGATTCCTTCTCCTCTCTCAATGTAAATATACTCCTGCGTAGTATTGACGTCGTAAAATAGGTTGCGATGAATATGTGGTCGGACCATTTTTCCATCTCGATGCTCTATCAGGCCAATCTGAAGTGGATAGGTCTGCGGCGTCAAAAATCGAATAGAGCCATCAGCGCTCATCGTTTTTGGAAAAAAATGAGCAACAATTTTATGATTTTTATCTTTTATTTCTCGAGGCTCCATAATGTAAGATTACATTCCCATACTTTATACCCACCATGCTAAATAGGTTTTTCTTATAGGTTTCAATCGCTGCTGTATTAGTAACTTCTGTATCGACAAAAAAATCTTGAACCCCTAGAGCGGCGACGACTGTAATCGCCTTTTGGATGAGTTGCGAACCGACTCCCTTGCCTTGTTGATCCGGCGCAACTCCAAGCGTAAGAATCAATGAATACTGCTCTGGATAGCGGGACACCAGAAATCGAGAGAAGAGAAGCTGACGAAGGAGCGGTGGCCACCACGACGGATGCGCCAAGAGTATCACTGCTACGCGCATCCGGTCACGAAACGAGAGACTCCTACGAATCTCACTCTCAAGTCGATGGTGATCACGGCAAAAACTAATGAATCCAACGATCTCGGATTCATTCGTATAGATATAACAAAATCCGTTCTGTCTGGAAAGCACTGTCTGCCGATAGAGTTTATGGAGAAACCATGGCCCCAACCGCGAATTAAGTGTGTGACCGAGCACTTGCTGGTGAAGAGCGACGACGTCTGATATTCGAGCATCATCTAGTGGCTCAATCATGCATCAATGACTCGAAAGAGGTCGTATTTCAATCGTATCCAAAGTAATCGAAAAGCAGTGTGAACGTACTTCAGGCCACGCTTCAAGTATTGCTTCATGTTCGTTCCAGTTTTTGATTGGCCGCGAGCCCGCGGAAGGCAGACATATGGAATTTCGACAATCTTGAAGTTGTAGAGGCGCGCTCGTAAAATGATTTCCATAAAATACTCACCATAGTCACCGCCAAATTGCACTTTTTCAAAAACATTCTTCCGAACAGCAATAAAACCACTCGTATAATCTTTAAACCATCCGCCCAAGAGAACGCGAATAAAGACGTTCAATCCGCGACTCAACAAAACAGCCACCCAGGAATCCTGTGAATCAGAGGTATTCTTCTTAAAGCTCCCCCCTTCAACAAAGCGAGATCCAACCGCAATGTCACAACCGTGGTCAATTTCTACAAGTAGTGAGGGAATGATATCGGGCGGCATCGAAAAATCACAATCCATCCAAACCACCACATCTCCGCGAGCGTGCGAAATCCCGTCACGAATACTATTGGCGAGTCCTCTATTGTGAAGACGTTTGATCAGCCGAACATTGGAGACCTCGCCCGCATCGATTATATCCTGCACGGCACGAGATGTGCCATCGGGTGAATTATCATCTACGATGAGAATCTCCTTCTCACCCTTCACCGCCACATCAATAGCTCGAATCAAATACCCAATGTTTTCTATCTCGTTATAGGTTGGCAGAATAATAGTGGCTCTCATGTGATAGTTGCGACGGGCTGAAAATGAGTACTTTTAAACAGGTAGCGAAATGCAAAATACGACCAAATAGCAATACTACCGGCAGTAAATACTTGAACTAGGAGATACGGCATGTGCGCGAATTCTACACCGATATACATCAATCCGTCATTTGCAGCAAGATTGATTACTTGTAGCGTTGCGTAGACTCCCATCTGCCCCTTGAGGCGCTCGGTAGAGGCATCTCGAAACGTCCAATATTTCTGAACAGCAAAACTAATACCGAGAGAAATAAGAAATGAGAGCGTGGTACCCCAGAGATACCAAATGCCAAGAATATCAACAAAAAAATAGAGAAGGCCAATACTAACACAGAAAACAAATGCCCCGCCGATAAGGAAACGAATTATTTGATAATTCAACATTATTTTTTGATGGCAACTACATATACATCGGATGCCAATTCCAGTGAAGCGGGCAATCGCATCCAGATGAGATCGAGAATTTTGAGCGGCGAAAAGAGCACCATGAAAAATTGTACCATACCGAAATAGAGCGCGGGAGAAACACGGGAAAACGGCATAGCAAAAATATGCATGAGAACGCCTTGAAGAGCTCCCATGGGACCCCCTCGTACGCCTAACTCTTCTATGTGAAATCCATGAAGCTCCAATTGATAACGCGTGCCCTGCTCAGTCCACCGATAATAATCGCTCGGAGAAGAGTGGTATGGGTACATGAAAAGTCCCGTCACCAAGAAGACCCCACCGGGCTTGAGCACTCGCGCAATCTCCGTGAGGGCACGCGATGTATCAGGCAAGTGCTCAAGCACAGAATCACACACCACGCCATCTACAACAGCATCGCGAAGCGGTAGATCTCCAATGTCCGCGACGAGATCAACACCGCGAAAGGGGAAAATATCAACGTTAATAATTTCTGGATGAACGCGCGTCGCACCAGATCCTACATTCATTACGATAGCGTTTGCCCCAACAGCCGTAAAAATATCGCGAACACGACGACTCAAATAAAACCCGTTGAAGGGAGAGTGGGTCGGACCGAATGTTTCCCGTAGGAACAGATACAATCCTGGCCACTGCTTAAAAAAAGTCTTTAAACGATTTGAGGCAATTCTTTTTTCAGCCTCAAAAGCTGGCAAGCTCGCTTGCGCTGGCTGCTGCAGTACTCGAAATTTTGGATCGCTCGTCTTCATTGAAACCAATATTTGATGCGGTAATAGGCGAGGTTTCCCATAAACTCAAATATCGTCCATAGCTTCACAAAGCTACCTCGCCATTCATTTTTGAAAAAAACCGTAGGTACTTCGGCGACATTCATATCCAAACGCATTGATTCAAGCATTATCTCGCTATCAATAAACCAGTCATTACTTGTAAACTGCATCCGTTGATATGCCTCTCGCGTCAAAAGCTTTGGCTTTGCGTTAACATCGCGAAAAGTTACGAGCGGAAACACGAGGCGAAAGAGTGCATTATACCAGCCAGAAATAAATCGACGATAGGGCCCATCCATTCTCGTTTTTCGAAATGTCTTCACCATGTCAAACTCGCCACTCGTAAGAACGCGATACAATCGGACAATATCACGTGACGGCATCTGTCCATCGCCATCAATGAGCGCTATCGATCGCCCCGTGGCCGCCTTCATCCCCATTCGCGCGTCCCATCCCATCATTCCCCTTTTTTCGAGGGTCACAGGACGAACCCTCGCATTATGAGCAGCCATCCTACGAATAACAGTTGGCGTTGTATCTGACGACCCCGCCATATAATTGCCAACCAATACAAGTTCATAGCTCTCCATTCCCCCAGCATGCAACTCCGTCTCCATTTGCTCAATGTACGCCTCAATCGTCTCGCCACTCTTGTAACACAAAACTACAATTGATAAGTCGGGTAGTTGACGAGGTATATTCATTGAGCTAGATCACCTCAAACATCTCACTATACGACCGCAATCGTATACCAAATATCTCAGGAACGCGAATGCGCGTGCTTGTTCGCAAATCATATATTCCTAAGATATTCTGGGAGGAGAACGTCAACGGAATTCGCAATACCTCAACTACGCGAACCGCGTAATACGCGAACCAGCTTGGAAGCGACAAATACAATCGACGTACTTTCAACTGGCACTGTATTCCTTGAGCTAGCTGTCGCAATGTCATCACGTGTGGATGTGCAATATCAAAGACACCCACCATAGAATCCTCGACACACCTCTCAATAATCCTACATACATCATCAAGAGCCACGACCTGAAGACATTGATTACCCCCATCGAGCAGTGGGATAATGGGCGACTTCCGGATACTTGATTTTAATTTACCGAATAATCCGATTACACCCCCAACAACAATACCTAATCTCAGCACCACCGCCCCTTTTGATTCAAAGAAGTTTTGAACTCGATATTTATTTTTTCCGTAGTATGATTTTGCGTCTTTGCATGCTGAAAACGAAGAGAGAAAAATGATGCGCTGATTCTTTGCTTGTGCATGCTGGACCAATCGTTCAGCTGCAATGATATCTGCATTTCTACCCTCTACGGTCTCCTCAGAAGCAACGCTTGTTTGATATGCGCAGTGAACGATAACGTCAGCACCTTCCAAATCAGCATCCATAACATGTGCAAGATCGAAACAAACGTACTCGACGTTTGTAATTTTCTTCATAGGTATCCGCCGTTGAAAGGCACGCACGAAGTATCCTTGACGGACCAGGTGCTTTACTAGAGCTGAACCAATGAGTCCGGAGCTCCCCGTTACAATGATTGTTTTCACTGTTCTCGTGTGACTACAATATTCAGAACAATCTTAAAATGCTCCGCGCTCGTTCATCCCAGGAATATTGAGTAACAGCACTACGAGCATTCGATGCACGCCGTAAGGATCCCTCGACATCTGTTGCCGCCGCCACCACCCCAGCTGCTAGTGACAGTGCGTCATCCGGACTTACAAAATAAGCCATCTCGTCCGTCAGTATTTCGCGAATTGAAGGCAAGTCGGACGCAACTATTGGACGTTCACTAACCATATATTCAAACATTTTTAGAGGAGAGGTGTAAATCTTGGATATGTCTTCTTTGCTAGAATTAGGCAAAATTAGAATATCTGAAGCCGCCAAAAACATTGGCACGAGGCGATGCGGACGCCAACCAATGAATGAAACGTTCAAGCAGCCAGCATATTTTTTTGAATACCTAGCCACATCTACCTTGGATCCACCCACTACAACAACCTGGAAACGTTCATCAAGCGACCTCGCGGCTTCCATTAATGAGTCAACACCTTTCCACGGGTAGAGCTGGCCAGCATACGTGACCAAAATCTTGTCGTGCGGCAATTTTAAATAATCTCGACACTCCTTCTTTGATAGGGCGTCTTGGAACTGGCCCACATCAACGCCGTCAGGCGCTAATAGAACCTGACTCGATGTGAATCCCATCTGCATAAATTTCTCATGCACACCGCTAGAGATCGCCACCACTTTAATGCCAGAATTTCTAAATCTACGATAATACCAAACTCGACGCTGAGAGTATCTATGCGCTTCAAATATGATATTTTTCCGAAAGAAACTAAGAAGAAAAATAGGTAGTTCATCTCGTGAGTAAATATTCTCAGACTTGGACGCGAGAACGGCGAAAACAATAATTACTGCAGAAATAAATTCTTTTATTATCACAGCAATCCCGTCAAGTATTCCGGGAAGATAGAAGTCCGGCGTTCTTAATTTATTAGTCCGAAAATTCTTTTGAATATTGTAATAACTGAATATATCCTCTCTGATAACCACCTGCCGTGAGGGCATCATAAGCTCGAGTGCAACGCCCTGATTCGCAAAAGCTTCGCACATTTTTACTATCTGAATACCGTATGCCTTCTCTGTCGGCAAACGAAGATTTGTAATATAAAGGAGTCCTTTCATAAATTCGATGCTATCATCTATTAGTTCATAGTATCTAAACAATCCCCCTCTCGACCCTCAATCCAAGATACTTCAGGCGGACAATTATCCTTCGCGGATAAATATACTATCCTGCTGAAGTGGCGACCCGTCCAATGGGCTCTTAAGTTCCGGCGCCCAAGCACCACGATATTGGAAACCAAGACTTCGCAATAAGTGATAGACCCCATCGAAGAGTGGCTGCCCAACATACAGCTCCTTGAACGATGTCTCGATAAGTATCACACGAGACCGTTTCAACATCTCTAAGCCTCCAGCTATAACTTTATCTTCGAATCCCTGAACGTCTATTTTTACCATGATATTTTCTTCTAAGCTATAATCGCTAAGTGCTTCATCGAGCGTGCTTACCGCAACGCTAATCGTCTCCTGCCCCGCAGTAACTGGGAAGGTGTCCTTATGGAGGCTTGCCATTTCACGGAGTGAGGAACACCCGGAATATGAGCTCCGATGCATTACCACCTTCCCCGGGGTATCACCAAGGGCGAGGTTGAATGCACGAAATTTTGACACGCCCTTCATGCGCTCCTGAATTTGGGCGAAGCAGTCAGATAATGGCTCAAAGGCGTAAATTTGAGCTTCTGGTAATACTCCATGCAATTCAGCTGAGAAGCCGCCTTTGCTCGCTCCAATATCAATGACTGTTCTGATATTTAGATCTCTCAACCATTTCAGTCTATTAACGTCGGATACCTGTCTCCGGTCTATGAAGGAAATCTTCAAGCCTAAATAATCAAAAATCTTGCGCCCATATTGTTTTATTGCTTTTTTCATAACAATTGACTCACAGGCTCCGTAGTATATCCAATTTATTCTCAGGAAGACAGAGTATATTCTCCTTAAAAGCTCCTCTGAAATTCTCTTCGTTTATAGGTCGTAGCCTTTTTTTGTAATGCAACGAGAAGAATGAGTAACCATACCGACTTAATTCATCGAATATTTCATAGCAAGATGATCGCCCATGGGCACCGCTTGCTTCTATGATGATCGCAGGTAGGAATTTCGCTATCGTCTTCCGTGCACCCCGCAAGAACAATACCTCCGCTCCGTCTACGTCGCATTTTATGAAATTCAATTTTTGGATTCCATTATCTTCTGCGTATTTGTCCAACGCGGTAATTGCCCCCTGGCCACTCGTCATTCGACCACCATCTGTAAGACCTCTTGGATTTAAATTTCCTAGTCCTAAATCATCCGAATAGATATAGCTCACGACTGCGTCACTCTCCCCCAGCGCGACACTCTCAATCACGGTATTGGCGCTTTGGTGGTTCAGCGAAATATTATATCTGCATTCTTCTGCGATATGCGGCACTAATTCAAACGCAAACACCTTTCCGGAGTCCCCAACGAGTCTACTCATAAGAACAGTGTACCAACCATAACTAGCACCCACATCAAGGGCGTAGTCTCCAGCCCCGACAATGCGCTCAATAATTCTTGATTCTATTTCTTCATATGTATCTACAAAAAATAAATGCCGCTTTACGAGTGAAATCTTGTCAATATAGAATTTCCGCCCATCGGGGAGAGCGATAACGCCTCCATATATGTTTCCAAATAAAGCTAAGGCGGCTCTAATGGCAAGACTTCGCCCTCGTGGCAGATGAGGAATGATGAAGCGGGAAAATCGTAGACCTAATTTTCTTAATGTAGTAATTAGTTTCATTGGAATAAATAATTCTGGGGGTGCTGCATAGTATCAAAAATTTGTGCAACCCTTCTGTCGTAGGTATGGTCGGCAACCGTTCTTCGATACCCGGCCATAGCAACCTTCAGGCGTTCATCGTCGTGGTCTAGATAATATTTCACTTTCTCCCTTAACTCCGCCTCATCCTTGAACTGAACCACCTCCACCCCAGAAGAATACTCCCTTTCTAAATCCTTTCTCACATAATCAGTTACCAATAGAGTACCACAACCAGCAACTTCGAATGGCCTATTATTAACGCCTTCTGCTGGTACGAACTCATAATTAATATCAATGACTATCTTACTATTAGCATATATGGCGAACCGCTCTTCACCGCGAGAACGCCCACGAAAACAATCCTTGAGGGGACTTGCCGCCCACCCATCGGTGCCCCAAATATTGAGGCCGAGATCGCGAATAGCCATGAGATACCTCTCGCGCTTGGGGTAGAGAGTCTTGTTATGCGTACCAATAAAGGAAATTGGATATTTCTTATCGGTAACCAGCAGGTCTTCGGTGAGCGGCTCCGCTGAATGCGCTAGATAAAAACAATTCGTAAGAGCACACTCGCTCCAAAGTCTACGAAGTACCAAATGGCATTCGTTGAAAAAATAATTGTACGACGGCGCTATTTTAGAGATGACATTCCACTGATTCATTTGATCGTTATAAAAATTGAGTGTCACCACGCCCATTGTTTTTATTCTCTCGATGGTTTCAGGATAAATATGTTCGCCTTTTTGCGCGAATAAATACTTCGGATTATATGTCCGAACTAGTTCTACGAGCATACGATTCGTCCTCGCAACTTGCCACCGTTTTAAGATTCTTAAAAAAGGAAAACGATTGAGAGCGCGGCGCAGGATAGCACTAGTAAAGACGACTCCTTGTCTATAATCAAAAACAACACACTCGTAGCCCGCCCGCTCGAATGAACGCAGAAATGGGTCTGTAAAAAACGACCCTCCAGGAAAAACCAATACTATTTTACCTTTCATCTCTTGGCCCACAACAGTAGTAGGCTATCATATCGATAGTTGGATTCATAGATATTGATTTAAAAATTCGGAGAAACGCTGAGCGATGGCTTGATGCGAAAATCGCTCAGAAATATATCGACGACCTGCCGCTCCAAGATGCTCTCGCAGCGCAGAATCCGTTCCCAATCGAATCATAGCCTCTCCCAAGTCATTGACATTATCGGGGGGCACAAGGATTCCAGTTTCGCCATCAATTACGATGTCTGCGATGGAGCCTGTATGCGTGGCAATAACAGGTAGCTCCATAAGAGATGCCTCGGCCATAGAATACCCAAACTGCTCCGACCACCCACCATGCGGGATACTCGGGTAAAGGAATACATCTGAAAGTGAGAGAATACGGATAAGTTCTTTTTGCTCGACCCATGGAAATCTCGCAATACGGTCTTGAAGATTAAGCTCTCCAATAAGCGCGTCAACTTGTTGCTCGTACTCACCAGAACCTGCAATAATCAAATGCGCATTTGGCACCCTCGCGATGACATCAGGAAATGCCTTGATAATATTTTGGATCCCTTTTCGATATCCTATCGCTCCAATGAATGTATAAACTGTGGCGCCCATCAAGTGAGAAGGCCGAAGAGTCGCAGAGTCTTTCACGAACACATCGCAATCGAGACCATTCATTGGAATTATTTCGATAGGTTTTTTTGTATATTCACTATGAACGAGCGCCCCCTCACTATTGCCACATATAAGACCATCGGAAAGAGCAAGATTAATTCGTAAAATACAGAGGTGAACCCAAAGAGAGAGCCCGCGAAATTTTTCCGTATATGGTATGTTCTCCCACGTAAAAACAATATGTTTCTTTCCAAGTATTTTTGACCACATAGCCTGAAATAGTGTCGTCAGCAGTATCGGCTCGCTACAGCTATACACCAACCGCACATCACGACGATGCCTCCAAAGATGTACTGCGAATCCGGGCATAAAGCCCTTTAATAAACCGCCGATAATCGGATAGTGCGAATGGTGAAAATACGCTCGGGTTGTAGCGATATTAGGATCGACAGGAGGAGAGAATACGACCTTGCCATTTTTCGTAGACCAAATACGCGGGAGGAGAAACGAAACTTGCCCCGATATTGGCCAGTGACGAAATGTGGCGAAATATCTCTCACGAACGTAGGGAAAGCCTACAATTAAGATTTCTTGCATAGTAGCTTGATTTTAGCGAGCAACTCTCTTCCAATACTTTCTTCGGTTAGATGCTCCATGAAAAATTGATACCCACGCTCCGCAAGCGAAGCGCGCAGAATTGCATTGTCTCGCAATAGGATAATTTTCTTGGCGAGATCGTGGGGACTCGCCTTTTCACAGAATAGACACTGCTCGCCATCAGTTAACAGTTCCTCGATAGCAGTGGTCCGCATCGTAATAAGTGGTTTTCGTGATGCAAGTGTTTCGAAAATTTTATTCTGAATGGTGATGTCCGCCTTCTGCCCCATACTAAATGCCCCTAAACAGATATCCGCGTTACGAATGTAATCGGTGAGAACATCGTCGCTCACCTTACCAGGAAACTGAATATTCGTAAGCTGGAGTCGCTGAGCCTCCTGAATATCCCGCGCTCGCTTCTGACCGTCACCAATAAGGATAAATCGAATGCGTTCATCTCGAAGTAGTCGGGCAGCTTCTAAAATATACTCTGTTCCCTGCAGAGGAATAAAACTTCCCCAAAAAAGAACAGTACATTCTTGAGAATTCTTTTCCTGAGAACGAGGGGCGTGAAGATCAGTATTTGCGCCAAGAAATATTCTCTGAAATTTAGTCCTTGGTAGCTTAAATTCGCTTACAAAAAAATCGATGTGGGCATTCGTATCAAGAATAATCATATCGGCAAAACGACATGACCAATAATCAAGAAAACGGTATACCCTCGCACGGAAACTACCCGGTTTAAAGTATGCGCGATCAAGAATATATCCCATATAGTGAGACGTGAAAACATCAAATACTATGGGAGCTGAAGCAAAAAGACGAGCAACGAACATGACCTCTTGCCCCGGAAATCCCACGAGCATAACATCGTACGTCCCACGCAAACGGAACAGGCGCAGCGCTAGTCGAAGATACTTCATAAGACCCCCACTACTCTCATTGCACTCGGTAACTATGGCACCGTTTTGCCGTAATCCATGAATAAATATCCTATTGCGCGGATACGTTTGTTTATACGAGCCGACGTAGAGAATTCGTAACGGCACGGCACCAAAGGCAGCGTGGCAATCCGATTGCGACAATGCTGATTTAAGCGCCGCATGAAGTGCTTTCATGCTCAAAATATAGCATTTTCGCTTCACTTCACGATATTGACGACTATCTGCCAATTTGGTATAATATAATATAAGTCTCAATCACGAGGCTTCAGAGTCCAAGGAGGGCTCATGTCCGAAACTGCACCTAAAAAATTGAAGCGAAAGCATCGCGACCGCGATGCGCACATCGATGCGCTGATGCGGTTGGCGAATCAGGCAAAGAACCACTCGGAATACGGGGTTGCAAGTCAAATCTTCGCATTCCTCGTGTATCGGTATTTCCGTGTGTTTGCCAATCACGGGCTGATTCTGCTTGAGTCATCACGACCTCAAGCGATGTTCATTCCGAGCAGGCTCAAGGAGTGGATTCGAAGTGCCTATCCTGAAAGCAGCTGCACGAGATCTCCGTATCTCGACTTCTCGGAATACTCATCATTTCCGCAAGAAGTGAAGGAAGCCTGGGGTCTTGTGTGCCGTTCCGGGAGAGCAAACCTTGTGACGCTCCTATCACCCTGCAGCGACGAACGATTGTGCATCCCGACGCCGCGCCTCAAAGGCAATGCACGAGGGATGCTCTACGTTGTAGCTCAGCAGGTGCCGCGCCACACGAGTGCTCGCGTGACGACTCCCGCCACACCTGAAACGCAAGCATTGTTCCGAGACGCACTGAGGCGACGCACCTCCGAAAAGGACATGGCACGTGCCGTACGCCACATCCTCAAGCCGAAAGTAACCAAGTAAACATAGTCGTTCGTAGTCGGTTGAGATTACGCGTGCAATGGCATGGCGCAATCTATACATAAAATCCTCGCATGAATACTATTTATCATGAGTATAAAATAGTATGCGAGGATTTATAATTTTCTAAACAAGTGCTGATATATTTTTGACTACTGATTCCACCGTATAGCGCTGTGCGGCAACCACCATCGCACGCGAGAGCTCGTCGTATTCATGCAATGAATTAAGAAGTTGCGCTAGTCGTTCACTGTCACCGGCCGGAAAGACTAGCTGATCTGCGTAGGGAGTCAGATGCGCCCCCATTACGCCATTAGATGTCATCACGATACACCCAGCTGCCATAGCCTCTAAAAGAACCTTATCTATTCCCCCAGGTGGCGTACACCCAGCAACAACATCAGCCCACGCGTATTGCTTCGGCATATCGGCGTAGGGAACAAATCCGATCATAGTTACTATGTCCGATATTTCCAGATTTTGAATGAGAGCGTGTAGTGAGCCTGCGTATTCTGCATCCCCCTTCATTACCGGAGCGCCAACAATACGAATCTCACAGACGAATCCGTTCTTTCGCAAAACATGCACAGCACGCAATAGAGTCTCAAAGCCCTTAATTGGCGAGACGCGCCCTACCGACAAAATACGTATCGGTCTATTCGCTGGTGCTACTCGTTGTGGATTCGAAAAACGCTGAACGTCTATGCCGTGCCCCACGGCAACTATCTTGGAATTCCGAATCGTTAGGCTCTGCGTATCGGCGGTGACGAGCTTGTCCGCGAGAGCGATTGCGAGCTTGAGCTTTATCGTAGCAGAACGGTGAAGGTACCAAAGGATAAGTTTTTTTTGAAACAGCTTCGTTAGTGGGGCGGCTGCTATAGCGAAAACAGGAGACATATGGGCAAAAACTACATCGTGTCGTGGAATTTCACGTATGCAGTGTGCCCCAAAAGAAATCGCTCGAGAGAACTTGCTAGAGCCTCGCTCCTTGCCGAGCGATAGAATCCGGACATTCGAAGGCAATGTATGAACACCAACGCCAAGTGTAATCACGGTCACTGAATCCCACAGACGAGAAAATTCGCGTATCCAGGCAACAAAAAAACCTAGCAAGTCATCTTGTTCATCGACTTTTTGGGTAATAATAAGTAAGCGCTTCATGACACCAGCGATTTTAAAGTATCAGCGAGATGCGCGATTGCTTTCGTGCGCTCAAATTGTTGAGCGGTTGCGATGCCTTGCTCACTCAATCGCCGATAGAGCGTTGCATCTTCCAAAATATTACGAACCTTATCGGCTAAGTCAGCAGTATTCCATTCCTCGATACACTCTGGTGGAAGCACATCTTCAACAATACCAACGGGTGTCGCCACTACGGGAGTTCCGCATGCGAGGGACTCCACCACAATACGAGGGCCCCCTTCATTCAACGATGGCATAAGAAGCACTCGCGACTCATTGAGATATCGAGCCACCTCGGTACTGTCGACGGCGAATCCAGGAAAATGAATTTTTAATCCACGCCGTTTTGCCTGGCGACACGCCCATGAAAGCAGCGGCCCATCGCCTACAGCCACACCAACACATCCTAATTTCTCGATTACATCAAGATACAAATTGAGCCCCTTATTGGATGCCATGCGGCCTACAAATGCCACATCGTAGAGCTTGGGCTTATCATGAAACGTGAATACATTTGTATCAACGTACACAGCAGAAATAGTACGGATCTTCTGGGGCGGCACCCCCGCGTCTTGCAGGAATGCGGGCACCTGTCGTTGATTCATAACCCGCACTACACGCGCAGGAGCCGCGTCCCACGAGATAATCTGCCTCGTGAGCCACCGATAGAAGTGCTCTTTGAGCCCTGACGCCCGTGGCACACCTGGTATATGAAATAGCTCCAAGACATACGGCACCTTTGTCGCGTAGTTCACTAGTCGAGCCCCCAAGCCATTGTAGAAGGGTGGATACTCATGCACCGTCATAAGCTCGTGCTGAAGTCTATGAATTAATTGCTTACCATTGAACCAAATCCACAAAGGTTGCAGTACAAGCGGCAATGGCGATGGATGGACATATACATTGCCAAATACAACCATGTTGTACCTTTGCACCGATACGCGAGGACAGATGATATCGATGCGCTCGAAATGCGTGTGGAGCTCCTCCAGCGTATTATAGAATGCACCCTGCTTTCCGGATGCTAACGTGCGGTCACCGCTAATCATGAGTAACTTCATGGCGAAAGTCGTTCGAGCAGCTGTTTCGTTTGTTGGTACATCTTTTCGATACTAAAGACTTCAACCGACTTTTTCCCTTGGATAATAAATTGCTCGCGAAGTTCTGCCTGCTTCGAAAGAGCCTTGATTGCTTCGACGAGATTGAATTCATCATTGTATCTGACCATCAAGCCATTTTCCCCTTGCGTTATGACTTCCGGATTACCCCCTGATGTCGTCGTGATAACGGGAACGCCAGCTTGCATCGCCTCGAGTACTTGATGGGAAAATCCTTCATAGCCCGTATTGAGCACGAACATATCTGCTGCCGCGAGATATACCGCCAGCTCACGTGACGACTTTCGCCCCGCAAGTGTCACCTTTCGCTCTAATCCAAGATTTCGAATAACCGATTGAAGCATTGCCAAATCTGGCCCGTCACCTACGATAACCAAGCGAAAGAATTGATTCACCTGCGATAATTGAGGCATAATTTTTATGAGCATGCGAAATCCCTTCCATGGCACGAGACGACCCGCTGATACAATGATGGTGCCTGACACGCCAATTGTGCGACGCGCATCTTCTTTGGACCCTTCATAGCCTGGAAGATCTACTCCATTGTAGATAACGTGAACACGCTCATCAGGGGCGCCCCACGAGCGCACGATACCAGCGAGATACTCAGAAGGCACAATGACGGCATTCGCTCGACTCACCATGGATTTTTGAGCCTCATGGAGTCGCCGAATCCGCCCTTGCTTCGGGGATTTTTGGAACTCATTAATCATGAGGTATGTCGCGGCAGTTTGCACAGCGATTTCCCAGGCGTAGTCTCCTGCAATACGCACAATATATGGCTTTCCGAAGAGTCGCGCAGCACGAGCCGCAGGAACGCCAGCCGAGACAGCATTGAGCGCAAGAACAGCATCGCATCGACTCACTACAATGAGACTTCGCAGAAAGTAGATGCCATGCCGAATCCCCCACGGCCAACCCGACCAGATTCTATGAATACGATACCCCGATTGATTATCACCAGAAAATCTTCGGACACTGGAATACGTAATAATCTCAACACGAACGCCGTCATCTGATAATCGCGCTGCTAGCGAGGCTGCATACGATGCTGGGCCTCCGATATCTGGAGCAAATATTCCGGTTGCGATACAAAGCGATTTCATGCGATTGAAGCGTAGAGTTTTGACATGCGCCATGCGATGGATGACCAGTCATATTTTTTCACAAATGCATCTGCTCGTTCAACGATTTCGGTGCGAGTTTGCTCTTGCTCTAAGAGCGTCATGATTGCACGCGCAATATCGTGTGGATTACGCGGATCGCACAGCAGCCCCGTGACACCATCTTCTACGATATCAGGAATACCACCCACTGAAGATGCGACAATAGCCGTGTGCGCCGCCATCGCTTCGAGAAATGCTGATCCTAGCCCCTCGCTCAAGGACGGGCGCGCAAAGATCGAAGCAGAGCTCAATATCTCTCCCAAATTTTTATGAGCCACAAATCCTCGAAATTCAACACTACCAGCGATGCCGAGATCCGACGAAAGGCCCATCAGGCTCGCTTTCATGGGGCCATCGCCCGCAATAAGTAGCTTCGCCAACGGAAAGCGCTCCCGCACATGAACCATCGCCCGCAAAATGCCTTCGACATTATTTTTTTCCACTAAACGCGAAACGGTCACAATACGATGAGCATCGCGTACAATTTCCGGGTGATACATCGCGCCCACGTCAACTCCGTTGGGAATAACCACAACGGGCGCACGAGAAACGCTTCCTGCATAGTCGGCTAGATAATTGCTAATCGCGGTAATCATACGCGCACGACGCAAGATGAATGCGCGTATTGTTTGCGTAAGCCACGGTTGCTGCTTGAGAATCTTACCCTCTTGCAGTGTGATGATCAGAGGTATGCTTGGACAAAATGCATTCACGATAGCGGCCGCTACTGCTGCCTGCGATGCCTGGTACGCATGCAATACGCTATATCGATACTTTTTGGTTAGTCGATACGCAGTGATAGCCATCGCAATCGGCATCAGAAATTTTGGCACCAAGAGTGAAAGCCGCGACCATCTTCCGCCGGCACGGAAAACACGAACTCGATTTATGTACTCCATTGTCGCATCGGAGCTATCGAGTCTTCCGGTTACCAGATCGATATCATAGTCGGGAAGAAACCGCGCGATGTGGTAAATTGCCAACTCACTGCCTCCAATGTGTGGAAGATATGCTGTCGAGAATAAGAGAATACGTGGTCGCATAGAGCTCTATATCAATTGGAATGTTGTGGTATTCTAGCATCACTGAGCGTACTCCGCTATGCCTTCCGAAGCAACTACAACCACGACAAAGCGTAGAATATTCTGTGTTATCACGCAGGGCGAAGAAGGTGGCGCCCAGCGATTTCTCGCGCAACTAGCGCTACACCTCAATCCATCAAAGCACACCATTCATGTCGTCTGGGGCCAGCATACGGGTAACGACCTAGCTCGTCTCCTTCCTGCATCGGTCACTCATGCGGTGGCTCGTCATCTTGTTCGCTCGATCTCTCCCCTCCACGACGCGCTCGCTGTGAGTGAACTGCGCACGATGATGCGTGCTTTTCGACCGGATATCGTGCTCTGCATGTCGAGCAAGGCGGGATTTGTTGGCTCTCGAGCAGCGCACGGACTACGCAAACAACACGCTCAGCTCAAGGTCATATACCGAATTGGTGGCTGGTCATTTAATGACCCCATCCCCGCATGGAAAAAGAGGCTTTACATTGTCATGGAAAAACTCTCGGCATCTTGGAAGGATGTCATCGTCGTCAACAACACCCACGATCTCAAGCAAGCAATCGCGCTTGGCATCAAACCCAGAAAACAGATTATCCGTATCTACAACGGCATCGATACTGATTTGCCATTTCTCACTCGGGATGAAGCGCGTGCCGCCCTCCAAAAGCACCTCCCTCAAGGTCACCTGTCGTCATCCTCGCAGCTCGTGGGCACCATTGCCAATTTATACGCAACAAAAGGCATCGCCACGCTTATTGAAGCAGCTGCTGCAACCCCGGACAGCATTCAATACGTTGTCGTCGGAGATGGCCCACTTCGACAGGAGCTTCAACGAACGATAGAGGCCCTTAATATACAGCGTCGTTTTTTTCTCATTGGTCGCCTCCCAGACGCATGGAGGTACCTCAAGGCATTCGACCTATTCGTACTCCCATCTGTCAAAGAAGGTTTCCCCTGGGCCCTATTGGAGGCTATGGCGGCCAACGTGCCAGTGATAACGACTCGCGTTGGAGCCGTTTCGGAGATTATCGATGACGGGAAAAATGGGATTCTCTGTGATCCTGGCAACCCGCAAGATATCGCACGCGCTGTGATCCGACTTACCGCAAACCAAGAATTGAAAGCCGCCCTCGCGGTGAACGCTAGCCACACAGCCCTCGATACGTACACCACGCAATCAATGATCGCGCAGTATGCTAATCTCTTGAAATAGCCTACTGCAGTTTTCTGAGGAGCTGCTCATAAGCAGCGGCTGCATCTGGCGATTGAAGATACGGAATACCACGCTCAAGCGCTTTGAGTGCTTCCGATTTCTTGCCTGCTGTAAAATAGAGCTGCGCAACAGCGAAATGCGCGGCGACATCTGAAGGATCAATTTCTTCAAGTTTTAAGAGCAACGGAAGAGCTTTCACCTTGTCTCCCTGCTGAATATATATTCCAGCGAGATTACGGTATGGAAATCCGAGCTCAGGATTTAGCGCAATTGCTTGCTCATAATATTCAATTGCCTTCGGATATGCCCCCGTATTTCTCTTGAGATTGCCAAGCATCATCGGAATATTCGCATCAAACGGATCCAACAAGGCAGCATCCAGAAGATATTGCTCAACAAGATCAAAGCTCTCCTCTTGCGCGTAATATATCGCAAGCGCGATTCTTGAGCTCACGTTCTGTGGCTCGAAGTGCGCGATACGTAGAAGCAGCTGCTCTGATTGACTCCATAGCTTATTTTGCCGAAACGCCATAACTCCATAGACGCCAATCCCCGCGCACACCGCGACAAACAAAAGCATTGCAGCGATGCGTGATTTCTGCCTCACGATGTAATATAGCGCACCACCCATACCACCAATCACTATACTCAACCCCGCCAATGGGACATACATCCAATGCTCAAGCATCCGCGCATTAGAGCCGGCTGAGAATCCAAAGACGAGTAAAAGAGGAAGCGCGATGAAACCTGCAGGAACGATTATACTCCGGTAGCCACGCCTCCATGCGACGACAATCAGTGCTGCAAAAAGCACAAGCAACGCCATCCCCGCCCACACAGCGCTACTAGCTGCCAATGGTATCGTTCTCTCCGGATGAAGCGCCGTTGGCACCACCACTAAGCGGATATACTCAAAAAACGCCGCTGCATGACTAAGTGTATACCCAAAAAATTCCGAAGGCAGCTTCAATACTGTCGAACGAAATAGTCCGTAAAGAAGCGCAAGCGCAACGAACGGCCATGTCACTCTTGCAACAGCACGCACCGATGAGGACAGTGATTCGTCTTTGGCACGAGTAGCTATCAGGGCGGATACAACATAGACAGGAAATAAAATAGCAGACTCATGCGACATCAGAGCAAGAACCATCGCACCTCCCGCACCAACTCGATATTGCCAGACAGTGCCGCGAAGCAGTAGAAGCATTCCAATTTGAATAAACAAAAATGCAAGTAAATCAGCTCTTCCCGAAATGGACGAAACGGCCTCACTTTGCAGCGGGTGAATAAGCCAAAGAATTGTTGAAAGACCAGCAAGAATATTGAAGTGTGCTGCGGGCAAATCAAGATTCACCCCCCTCATAAGTGTGCGCACTAAAAAGAACAACAACAGTGCATTACAAATATGGAGAAGATTGTTCACGACGTGATAGGTAAATGTATTTGCTTCACTCAATTGAACATTGGCCGCAAACGTCATCATTGCTAGTGGTCGATACAGTAATGCAGTCCCCGAATCACCATCAGTCATAGGCTGCAAAAATAAATTAGCAACGCTCGTACGTGTGAACTGCTGAATCCCGGGATTCTCCACTATCACCTGAATATCATCTTCATAAAATGCACTGCGTAGATTTGGGAAATATACAATTCCCCCCACAATCACAAGCAGCGCCAATAATACCTTGGTCATATTTCTCATATTATTAATACTAGCAATATGTACGATTAGTTCAAACCAAAACCCCCCTTTCGGGGGGTTTTGGAAACTTCTAACCTATCAGGCAACCAACAGCTTAGTTCTGGAGTGTCCAGGAATCCAAGGAGAGATTCTTGACGAGCCAGTCGTTGTTCCAGTCTGCGGTCGACTCGGTGTGAGGCGACTTGAGCGACTGATCCGTCCAGACGAACGATGCAGTTCCTGCGCCAGCGGTCGCGGCCGATGAAGAAGCAGCTGATGCGCCATATGCGGTGCTACCAGCGTTCCACGTGACCACAACACTGTCGGAAGTACCATCCGTTCCTGCAACAGTACCCTTGAGGTAGTAGTTCTTCGCACCACTGATTTCCTGCTCATTGGTTGCGAGGAAGGTAACTACGTTCGAAGAGCTTGAGATTCCACCAGTGATCTGGGTGTTGGAATCAGCATCCCATACCGAGAGACTGGAAACGGATACGCCTGAGCTTGGAGTCACCGTAAAGATGCTCTTGATCCAGCCGATCGTTCCAGTTCCGCCAGAGCTGACTGACCACTTCGCAAGCGTTGTGGTGCCATTGGCGAGCACAGTGCTTGGGAGGGCAATACGGCTGATGGTTGGGATTGCAGCATAGGCATACAAGGCGTTGCCGCTCTTGTTCGTCTGGGAAAGCGACGTGAACGTGCTCTCTGTTCCAGAAGAAGCTGCCATTGCCTTACTCTCAGAAACATCGAAGGTGACGGCGTGACTCAAGCCAGTACCTGCACCATTTGGTGTTTCAATCGAACCGATAGCCAACTTCACCGTAAGGACCTTTGTCGAGCCAGCGGTCACCTTGAAGGCTTCCTGCTGTGCTGAGTTAAGATCGATAGAAGCTGAAGCTGCGCCGATCGACATCGCGACGGTGGTCGAGCCATCCGTAACGGTTGCCGAATCGATACCAGCTGTGTTCGTCAATCCGAAGATAAGACGAGTTGGCTTGTAGGTGTCGTTGACTGCAGTGAGCTTGAACTTTGCTGCATCAACAGTCTGGCCATCCGCAACGATGCGGGCGACAGGAGAGTCTGCATCAAGTGCAAGCGTCAAGGAACCAGCACCGTATGCAATGGTCTGACCATCGATATCGGAGTTGGTTGAATTTCCGTTCAAGGAAGTTCCCGAAGAAACGGTTGTACCGTTGATCGAGAGGTCCGTCTTGAAGGAGTCATTCGCAGTAACGCTACCGGACTTCAAGGTTGCATACGCCTTGATGTTCAAGGTTTCGGATGCGGCAAGCTGCTTGCTAACCGAGAACTCGTTGTCCTGACCATCAGCTGAGACCGTTCCCTTGATCGTGGTCGTCTGAGATCCGTACACAATGTACAAATCCTGAAGATCAGATTCGTTGAAGGTCGAGCCGACGACCTCATTGACATCAAGTGAGAATGTGTTCAAGTTGACCGCTTCGGTGCTTGGTCCAACAAGATTCCACTCACCAACTTTGAATGCGGTCTGAGGAAGAACGACGGTCTGGTTTGCATAGCCGCTGTTCTTGGTCAACGTCATCGAGCCGGTGACAATCGAACGATTGTTACCTTCGATATCGGAGCCAGGAACGTTCACGGAGTTACCTGAGCTTACGCCCTCGGCGTTACCGGAGTCGAAGTCCATAACAACGGAGACAACATCACCTGAAGTAAGATCCTCTGTGCTGGATGCATCGTATGCATCTGCACGGACCTCAACCGTTGCTGGCGAACCAGGAACGAGAGTGTAGTTGACTGTGAAGGACGTAGAAGCAGTCTCAAGCAAGCTCTGGGTGCTACCGTACTGAACACCGTTGATCAACACGCGACCATCGCGAAGGGATCCAACATTGCTGTCAGAAACCGATGCATAGAAGCTAAGTGTATCGATCTTCACAGCTTCACCGTAGGTGGTGAGTGTGTAGGTTGCCCAGACGACGTCATCTGCAGCATCGACAACATCACCGGATGGCGAGTTGGTTGCCTTGATGGACGTAACTGAAGCTCCGCCGATCGTGCCTGAGGATGGGGCCGCTGGGAAGGTACCTCCTGGGGTCACGTTGACGCTGTAATCAGCATCCATGACTTCCAAATCGTAGGCACCCTTGAGCTGGAACTGGTATGTTCGAGTGGAACCGCTGACGATATCAGCGACAACTTTCACAACCGCTCCCGCACTGGTCGTGATCTTCGTGTTGGTCAAGAAGTGCACATACTCGTTTGCATCGAAGCCAGCGGACGTAGCAACCTGTGTGCCATCAACGAAGAGGCGGAAGTTGCGGAAGTCTGCGACGCTCGAGGAACCGAGCAAGCGAAGCGACAAGCGCTTCAAGTACATATCATTGCCACCGATAGTAAGATCAGATTCCCATACTTTAACGTCGCTCTGTGGATTAACGTCGCCTGCGCTCGTTGGAGCAACAACGGTAACGCTACCGAGGTCAGATGGGTTCGTTGCAATCGTGTGGATGTTTCCATTCACAGACACAACTGAATCATTCAACATCGTCAAACCGACACCAATCGTCTGTCCGGCAGTAGTATCCGCAATATTTCCACGGATAGAAACCGTCGCAGGAGCCGTGAAGAATCCAGCTGCATTGTTGAGCGTAAGCTCTCCACTTGCGAACGTGAATCCATCAGACTTGCGCTCTCCATTTACGAAGAGATAGACATTGCTGAGGGTAGAATCACCTGCGACACCGAGCTTCTTGAGGACGAGCTTGGTGACTGCACCAGATCCCATAACACTGAAGTGTGCCAAGTCCGCCATGGACTGGGTTTCGATCAATGTTGAGGATGCTGGGTTGGAGTAGGCCAAAGATGCGCTCAATGGACCAGTCGCAACGGTTGTGCCACGGCTGTAGTTTGGAACCTGGAGAACAGACGTGTAGTCTGCGCCCATTCCATACAAAGCCTTTTCAGCAGCATTGACGGTGAAGACCTTCTTGAAGAAGTTCGCATCATCGACAACTGCCTGTGCACCGGTTGTGTTGACCCAGCGAAGGTTTGCTACATCCTCGGACACGACGTCCAAGCCATAGACCTTTGCATCACCATCAACGCGGAAGAGACCAGAGGTCACGAACGCATCGCGGGTGGAAGGTGCAACTTCCTTCACCTTGCTCCAGCCGAGGTGGCCGTAGAGGTTGAAGATTGCTGGGTTTACAAACAAGCGCTTGTAGCCCATATCATTGACGATATACAAATCGACATCGCCAGTGGCGCGGATCACGTCTCCTTCTCGGAGTCCGAAATCTGCTGGAGCGACTGCGTATGCTGCAACTGGGAAGGCTGCGAAGCCTGCCAAGGAGAGCACCGTAGACGCCATCGTCAGGCTTGCCGCAACGGTGCGGACGTAGCCCTTGATAGAATTAGACATTATCTAGGGTGAACCTCATCTCGCTCCACCGTATCGCCTCCCTACTGGGGGACGAGCAATGAGAGGGGAAGAGGGTATTAAACTGCACTGCACTGCTTGCGTCACTCCGTCTTTCGACGAAGCAACTGGATCTTGTTCGAACACGCAGGCCGCACACATTGCTGTATACGGTTCCGAGTACTCCCACTTCGACCAAGGAGCATCGGACTCCTCGCTGAAATAACTACCAAGACCCGTTCTGGTGACTACGGAAAGGGTTCTTTCGCTTCCATATTCGGTCATGCAACATTTGCAACAGTATGATCTTGCTTATCCTTTGTTTTCAACGTTCTTTCCTGGGCTGTCCATCTTTGGGGCCACTAGCCACAAAGATCGAAAGCTCAAGCACCAAAATCAAGCCAAAATGGCTTTTTTGATGACCTGTCAAGGGTTTGAAGGGTACTTTTACCGCGGTTATACGCAATGGGAGCGGTGACCTCTAGGATAGCAGATAGGCAAGAAAAGTCAATACTTTCCTCACCAACTGCGAACCGCTGCCCGACTCAGAAACCGTGGTAACAAAATCATTATAGCGAAACTCCGAAAGCCAACAATAGCATTTTTGTGGATAAACCAAGTCAATTCCCACTACTTTTAGAGCGCGAGGCTATTTTTGAACTTTGGAGTCCCCACTATGGGAGTGAATTTGGCATCCAATCCGGTCGTGATCGCCCCCGAATTTGAGCCCCAGTTGGTTGCCTCTGAGCCACTCGTTCGTGGATCTTTACGCTCCATGGTCTGTTTTTGAGCGACCAATCCAGCGTTGAACCATTCGGCGGCGCAATCAACAATATCGACGGATACACCCATCGCTGTGCGCAACGAGAGTGCCTCACCACTATTACTCAAGCCGGACCCAGAAAACGGACCAATAACATCTGCGGCTATATCAGACACGGTTGAATCGTCGGTTCGCTCGATAAGCCAATACTCTCCGGCACCAATCACTCCTTTGAGCTCAATGATTTGCGTTGCGCCCTCAAACAGCCCCCACCCTGACAGGTCGATAGCGCTACTCCCGTAGTTGAAGAGCTCGATCCATTCGTCGGACGCGTTAGCTGCGGTGCCAGCCCAAGCGACCTCATTGATCACCACTGCAGTGCTTGCTGGCGCCGCAGGAGTCGGCGCTGGAGAAGGTGTAACCGTTGCACTTGGAACCGGTGTCGGCGTCTGCACCACCGGAGTGGGCGTTGCAGTCCTCGCAACAATCGGACTCGGCAAACTGGACAGTACAGGAGCGGGCGTTGCACTTGGTGCATTCGAAACTGCAACGCTTACGCGAGGAACGAGTGGTGACACGCTAGTGCCAGCTGGTGACAGCAATGGTGTCACCGCGACGTTACGAGGTGTCACCGATGTGACACCTCGCCTGTCACCACGTGTCACCTGCGTGGCACCAGGTGACACGGTAACTGTCACCAGCGCGCCACTGATGGCACCAGTACTGTCACTTGATTGCCTGGCGCCGCCAAAGACAGTGGCGGCACCGTACGCGACGCCTGCAATTACAACCGCTAGAAGTACTGACTTTGCGGGAGACATTATAGTGGGCAGCGAGGCGCGAATTCATATCCTGCCATGATACGAATGTCGATGTGAACCAAGGAGGGATAATGGTCCACGTCGGCGATCACGGCAGGGTATCAACTAACGACATCTGTGGGCGTTGTTATAGCAAAGCAATATGTGGTGTCAACATCGGAGGAAAACTACACTCGCTCAACATAGGAAACACCACCATCAGGATGCACGCGTCGCTGGAGAATTTTTTGCGCGAGCAGCTCTGAAAGATATCGCTTCGTACTTCGTGACGAAAACTGCTTTGAGAAGTGGTCTATGAGTTCTTTTGTTCTGATATCTTTATTGGACTTGATATACTCCAAGACTTTTTTTGTATTTTCCGTGAGCGTTATCTTCGGTGGTGGATCTTGCTGAGGCCGTTTTTTCATCGCAGCGTCACCGGCTTTTTTGACCAACATCTGAAGCTCTGCCGTCACTGAGCGCAACACCGAAAGGCGCAGCTTCAAAATCAACGCAAGCGTTCGCGCCCCCACGTCAGCAGATATGGCACGCGCATCGAGAGCCTCCTGGAGAAGGTCGCCGGCATCGCGACACCACAACGCAAGCTCCTCGAGACACCCCGCCTCTTTCAATCGTAGCGAGAGAGCATGGAATGCCCGATCGCGCATCTCAACAATAAGCTCTGTACTCGTTGC
Organism: Minisyncoccota bacterium; assembly: GCA_017992005.1. Lineage (GTDB taxonomy): Bacteria > Patescibacteriota > Minisyncoccia > 2-02-FULL-40-12 > GWA2-44-9 > JAGOPO01. Next base: position 8,280 of record JAGOPO010000001.1, on the reverse strand, counting down.
GTGCACCGACGCAACCACAAGAGCAGATGCCGTTCGAACCACTTGTCGTTCGAGAGATTGCTCCATAGATGGCGTTACTTAACTCCAGCAAGATACGACTCAATAAACGAATTCAGACTTGCCGCAGATATGAGCACTGGTTGTGCACCATACCGGATGATCCCGACCGATCGCTGAGAAGCATCAATCAGTCGCGCGCCATGAAATAATGGACCGTATGCACGATCAAGCGATAGCGTGATCTCATGATCACGCACATTTGATACGACCCACACGGGGAGTCTCATAATCTCGAATTGCGAAACCGCTATACGAGATGATACTGCCTCAAGCCCCTGGCCTGAATTGAGCCCCCGAGCTCCGTCATCAAACAATACTGCATCAAGATCACCAATATCCGCCTTGAGGAGCACTAAGCCCGCCTGGCGATCGCTTGCTACGCGATATGCGCGGACGACCTGACCATGCGGCGTAGCCACCTGATAGACATACGAGCCGGAACCATAAGGGGCGATACTTGCTAGCGTTAACACAAGTCCATCAACCGAAACAGCGGTTCCAGTTCCTTGGCGAATCAGCGCGGAGCCAGAATATGTCTGAATTGTAACGAGTCCAAGTATCGCAGATTCATTACCTTGGGCCGGAATAACTTGAGAAGACGGGATTGGCGTCTGATTGATATCGCGCACCGTAACCGTAATACCTAAAAGTGCGGCCAATCGTTCCGACGGCAAACGATCTAGATAGCGAATAGAGAAGAGTGAAGCGGTCACTACGAGCACAGAGGCTGCTATGGTCCACGCCGGTCTGAATTTCATGGCGCTTACGCTAGCAGATTTACATGAGCAATACAATCAATTGCACCTCTTCTTCGTTATGCGACATTCAACCATACACCCGCAATGAGTGTAACGGTTGCTACTGAAATACAAAAACACCCCGCAAGGGGAGAGTAGGGGGTTGGCAAATTCGTACCAACCACTAGACCCTCCGCCAACATCGCATCTGGTACTAAGCGTAAACGCACAGCTTCAGGGCGCGCAACGAAACAATGCGCCGCACCTTCGCGAAACAATCAGCTCGCTCCCCTCCCTCTTAAAAGTTATCCACAGGTTATCAACGTTTACATACGTACGCGAAACGTGCCGATATGTCGCAAAATCACGATGGTTATTTTGCAGCAGTTTGCACCGCGAGAAGCTCGACGTCGAATTCTAATGTGGCATTTGGCGGAATGACTCCCCCAGCCCCCTGCTCGCCATATGCAAGAGCCGACGGAATGATGAGCTTACGCTTTCCGCCAACCTTCATCCCGAGTACGCCCTCGTCCCATCCCTTTATAACCATACCCTTCCCAAGAATAAACTCGAATGGCTTCCCGCGCTCGACAGAGCTATCGAACACTTTTCCATCTTGGAATCGTCCCGTGTAATGCACGGCGACTCCCCGACCGCCAACAGCCTCGTCGCCCTCTCCGATCTTCACCTCTTGGATCTGTAAACCGCTAGGCGTCGTGCGCATAGCATCAGACGATTCTTTTGTTTCGGGTATGTTCATAATTTTTTTATAATCCTGCATCGCCAACGCTCCTGTCGTCGGTGTCGGCGTTTCTTGCACCGCAATATCCGAGATACCGAGAGCAGCTCGCGATGAGTCATCAGGCTGTCTCATTCTTCCGGTCAGAAGCCAACCAGCTATGCCTATCAAGGTAACGGAAATCGCAATAAGAATGATACGCTTCATGGCGACTATTACTTTGTCTTCGGTGGATACAGCTGAGTGTCGATGGAACGCTCAAAGCATGTGCGACCGACGCCATGAAACCAATTGCCTTCGGCGGAATTAGCTCCGACAGGATACGAGATTCGATTCAAGCTCGTGTCGACGCGTAGCTCAGTCGCAAACGCTGCACACAGCTCAAATGAAGTATCCCCTTTCTTGGTGTATTCATACGATACTTTTGACTGTGGATCGACCGGCACAACATAGCCACTAATGGGATCGTTCAGGTCGCTCAACGTACCCGGCAGCGACTGCTTGGCGGACCAGTGCGAGTACACAATTTGATTTTGAATATTTTGAAGATCCTGCACGCGTTGATTATCAAGACGCTCTAATCTCGCCTGAAATGGCGAACCCGATGACATAAATCCCACGACGAGCGTAACGGTAGTCACACCGATGGCAACCCAGCCAACGATCTTTGAGCCAACGCCGCTGGACGGGTTAAGCGCGCGAAGGAAGTAGAAGAAAATCGAACCTGCAACGTATGCGATGATGAGCACCTTCAAGACAAACTGAACCGTGAAGTCACCTTGTAGCCAGCTGTACACGAGCGAAACTAAATCGCCAATCAAAACGACTCCCGACACGAACAATAAGAAATACAGAATCCATCTTCGAACCCGAGAATCAAGTTTTTCTGGGTACTGGATGCAATCCCGTTGAAGGAATCTCCAGACCCAAAGAAGCACAGGAAACACAATTATTAGAGACGCCAGCGCCCAACGGATCGCTTGCACACAGGATGACGCAAAGCATTGCTGCAAGGAAGAATCTGGAACATAAATATTCACATACTGGAATAGTAACGTACCAAGATTCATCGCACTCATACCAACAACAATCACCAAAAGTAAATACATAAATACATCGCGAGCGGTTGTGTTTGATGTCATAGAAATGAGAATTTCTCTACAACTCCAGTGTACGCTTTCATAAAAAAACCGCCAGCTAAAGCTAGCGGAGTACCTCGTTGGATCGTGGTCGGTCACGTAAACGATGCCATCGACGCGTTGCCTGTGCGATACGATGATTCATCCGACGAAGCTCACGAGCATCTGTGAGATGAGCTGGCAGGCGCCGAATATGCAAAATATGCTGCGCAGCTTCTATGAGCGATTGAGACTGTGATGATCGCACCTCAAGAATGCAAGAAAAACAGACGATATGCGGATTGAGTCGAGACAACGGCTTGCTGCAAAGAGCACAACGAACTCCAGAAGCATACGGATACTCTAGCCCCGGAATAAATGTGATCGGAATGCGCTGAATATTGCGCAACTGACTGGTTGTTGATACGTGCGATGTATCAAGCTTCAAAACTATTCACCTCCTCGTGTAGCGAGGAGGTGAATATACCCCAAGTATTTACTATTGTCCAGAGTCTCACTATGACTTCTTGGTGGCGGGTTTTTTTGCTTGCTTCGCAGGCCCCACAAACGCAGCCCCTGGTGCCCACTCAATCGGGCACAGATTCCCCGTCTGTAATGCCTGCAGCGCACGCACAGTCTCAGTCACTGAGCGTCCCACTGAATTATCGGAGACAACCATCCAGCGAAGCACGCCCTCGGGGTCGATGATGAACGTCCCCCGTTGACTTGCTCCATCTGCTCCCAGGACATTGTAGTCACGACTCACCTGCTGTGTGGTATCGGCAAGAATGGGATAGGTAACCTCGGGCAAATCGCGCTCAAACCAAGCCTTGTGACTGTGCTCGCTATCGGTGCTCGCGCCCACTATCGAGCATCCGCACTTCTTGAATTCCGCCTCCAACTTAGCAAACTCGCGGATCTCCGTGGGGCATACAAAGGTAAAATCGCGCGGATAGAAAAAGAGAACCACCCACTTCTTCTTATAATCCGATAGGCTCACCTTCGTAAATGAACCTGCTTTATATGCGGTAATGCCAACAAACTCCGGTGCTTTTTCTCCTACTTTGATCATAGTGTTTCAGTTACCTCCTACAAAGACAGTATAGCGAGACATACGATACTGACAAGCAGTGCATATTGACACATTGCTTGATAGTGTGGTATTACGCATCGATTCGTGACTCCTTACCAATCGAGGATATATGTATGGCACTACAACTCTCCATGTCGAAGCTGCTGGCAGATCTTGCATCTGACGGCGCGACGATCGGTTTCGACCTACCCGGCGGTCTCTACGACCGTCTCCATGCCTTCATCACCGAGCGCGGCGTGCTCCCACAATCACAACGAGGACGCCTCGGCGTTGTTGCTGCGCTGGTCATAGCCTCTCGCGTTGTAGAGCAGCAGTTCGGAACACTCAGCCCTCTATCGCGGTTTGCGCACAACGTATCCAGCGACGCCGTTCGGGAAGAAGCAAAGCGGATTCTCGAATCCAGCGACGAGGCTGTACGCACAACCTCATCCGATCAGCGCGTAGGCCTGTGGAGCATCGATGAGGTAACCCGTCGTAAGCTTGCGACACATCTCGATTCTCTACCTTCCGAGCAACAAGACAAGATGCGACTCACCATGATCCGAGCAACTGCACAGGAGCTCGCAATCATGGCAAACATGAACAATGAAGACGTGGCAGTGTTGTTGCGCCTTCTCGGACCCGAACCACACCAAGAAACTGGAAAGGCATAACATGAAAGCGTTTTTCGGAGGCGTACTCATGCTCGGACTCGTTGCGGTTCTCGCAATGATCTTCATGGGCACTACGGTTGCACGATACAATCTCATCACGGTACAAGGACCATTCTGGTACTTTGCCGGTGGATTGATCTTTCTCATTGGCGGAGGAATTCTCGTTGCAAACGACGTCTCTCCTGGCGCCTTCTTCGCTGGATTTGGGTCGCTCTTGCTGATCATTGGTGGCGCGAAAGCTACGTGGCCCAACACCTCGGCCGCGAGCGCACATGCGCAAGCCTCCGTCGACGCTGATGGCGCCACAACACTCAACACTGCGTTCGGCGCTCGGCAAATCCCCTGCGATCGCACCACGAGACCACGCCCCGATTTCTTCGACCGTGTGACCGGCAAGCCACTTATCTGGGTTGCGTGGGACAAAGACAGTAGTCGTTTCGAGTGCTTCAATCGCCCCGGGTTTCACCCACTCACGCGGGAAGCGCTCGTCGCCATCGACGCAAAGCTCGCACGCGAAATCATGGAGCAAAATCCCATCGAGTCAAAGCTCCCCGAACTTGCTTCAGAGCCCATGACGGGCCCCACGCCACTCCCCGAACTGGGAACAGCGGACGTCACGGAAGACGATATTCGCAATCCCAACAGGCGCCCCGTTCCGAAGCGATAGCGCCAACCCCTGCTGATCCCAGCAGGGGTTTTTATTACGTATACGACAATTGATCCACTAGATCAGGACGAGATGCGCGAAGACGGTCGAAATCTGCTTGAGATAGATACTCCCTGCCAAACCAAATAGAATTAAATGGACCGATAAACTTAGGAAGTATTAGATCTTCAATAGAAGTGAGCCCATCAAGGTTGAGGGACCCGCCGATCGTCGTGGGTAGCGTGAGGTACTTGGCAGAGGTGAGACTTCGCAGATCAAGATCCCCGCCGATCGTAACAGGCAATGAAAGGTGCTCAGCGGATTCGAGACTATTAAGAAGTAAATCGCTACGAATTACATGGGGTAAGATGAGGTGCTCTGCGGAGGTGAGACTGCTAAGATTCAAGGGCCCCTCTATGATCTCGGGTAAGACCAAATGCTCGGCTTTCGTAAGATTCGGTAAATAGAATGCTCCACTCAAAACCCGAATCTTTGTTGGAAATATCGGAGCAACATCGTCCCATTCTTCGTCCCATGGTTCATGTAGTAAATTAAGATCCCCCGATAGCGATACCGCCCCATCGGAATGAATCACCATAGAGCCGAGAAGATCGTCTGCGTTGTCGAGCTTAGCATCCGCAAAGAACGTAGCCCATTGCGTCTTAATCTTCTCCTGTCGCGTCATTCCCGGCTTCTCATTCATCTGCGCTTGCTCTTCTGCAGTCAGACCAGAGGATACAGATGCAGAGGGATCAGAAAGATCATGGGCATGACGCTTGCGATAGGCGGCTTCTGCTTTGGGACCAAGCAGGAGTCCGATAGCATGTGCTTCCTTCTCATAATCCACGACTGTGGGGATGGGAGGGCGGAAGGGATTCTCGAGGTGGGAGGGCATGGGGGGGGTTAGAATGATGTACGAATCTGAGATACCAGATCAGGACGGGCAGCTTTCACAGATGCCAGATCTGCTACGGGGAGAGCGTTGAGGTATATCACGCCGCTCACATGCGCAGGCAGGACGAAGTGCTCGGCGGATTCCAGGTCATTGAGGTAGAGGTCGCCGGTGAGGGTGGAGGGCAGGACGACAAGCTCGGCGGATTTCAGGCCATTGAGGTAGAGGTCGCCGGTGAGGGTGGAGGGCAGGACCAGATGCTCGGCGGATTCCAGGCTATGGAGGTAGAGGTTGCCGGTGAGGGTGGAGGGCAGGACCAGATGCTCGGCGGATTTCAGGCCATCGAGGTAGAGGTTGCCGGTGAGCTCTCGAATCTCGGTTGGAAAGATCGGAGCGGTTTTTGTATAGTGAGAAAGGTGCATATTCCCCGTCAGTGACACCGAGCCATCGTCGTGTATCTCCATGGAGTCCATGAGATCCTCCGCGTTTATAGACCTTACTTCCGCAAAGAACTTCATCCACCCCTCTCGTATCTGCTCCCTGCGTTCAGGAGTAAGTAGCGACTCCGACTTCTCATTCATCTGCGCTTGCTCTTCTGCAGTCAGGCCAACGGATACAGATACAGAGGGATCAGAAAGATCATGGGCATGACGCTTGCGATAGGCGGCTTCTGCTTTGGGACCAAGCAGGAGTCCGATAGCATGTGCTTCCTTCTCATAATCCACGACTGCGGGGATGGGAGGGCGGAAGGGATTCTCGAGGTGGGAGGGCATGGGTTAGGGATGCGGAACTATTTTATCCGCCAGGTCGGGACGATCCTCTCGGAGTGCATGGCGAGCAAGCTCGGAAAGTGCTCTCAAGTGAATACTCCCCGTAACAACTTCAGGCAGTCTAAGGTCAACAATAGACGTCATTCTATCGAGCCAGAGGCTCCCGTTAATAACTTTTGGCAATGAAAGATACGTAGCAGATGCGAGAGCTCCAAGCCAGAGATCTCCGCCCATTGTCGCAGGAAGCGTGAGGTGCTCGGCGGATTCAAGCTTGCCGAAAAAAAGCCCTCCATGAAACACCTCGGGTAATACAAGGTGCTCCGCAGAGATAAGTCCATTCAATTCGAGATCGCTTGTAACAGTGGTTGGAAGTACTAGGTCCTTAGCAGTTGAAAGACCATTCAGGCCAAGCTGCCCAATCACCTTCTTAGGCAAGATAAGATGTTTGGCGGTGGCTAGTTCATAGAGATACAGATTACCCTCGATCACTGTTGGAAATGTTACATTTTCGGCGGATACGAGCATGGAAAGATCGAGGTTTCCGTGGATCGACTCAGGCAGGACGAGGCGGGACGTAGATAGCAGTCCGGGAAAATAGAGCCCTCCCTCCACCATCCGAATGGGGGTTGGAAAATTCGGCGAGGTCGAGCTAAATTCTTCTAAAAACACACCCCCCGTCAGCGACACTGAACCATCATCATGTATCTCCATGGAGTCGAGACTCCTACTTGCGCTGCTATTCAGGTCAGTGAAAAACTTCTCCCACTCCGCCTTGATCTGTTCTCTGCGTTCCTCTCTTAGTTTCTCTCTGCGTTCACGGGCAAGCTGCGACTCCGGCTTCTCATTCATCTGCGCTTGCTCTTCTGCAGTCAGGCCAGAGGATACAGATGCAGAGGGATCAGAAAGATCATGGGCGTGACGCTTGCGATAGGCGGCTTCTGCTTTGGGACCAAGCAGGAGTCCGATAGCATGTGCTTCCTTCTCATGATCCACGACTGCGGGGATGGGAGGGCGGAAGGGATTCTCGAGGTGGGAGGGCATGGGGGTTATTCTAATTTCATCTTGTCAGCGAGATCGGGGCGGGAGGCGCGGAGTGCATCAAAATCGGATTGGGGTAATTTCTTTTTTCCAAATAATATTGTATTACGAACTAGCTTCGGTAGCGCCAAGTATTTGGCAGTGGTGAGACCGGGAAGTGCTAGAACCCGGTCGATCGTCACCGGTAAAATGAGATGCTCTGCAGAGATGAGATATGGAAGGTATAGGCTACCGCGAAGCTCTCGAATCTTTGTCGGAAAGATCGGCGTCTTTTCAATGTATTTATCCAGCCACATATCCCCCGTGAGCGACACCGCTCCATCTTCATGTATCTCCATGGAATCAAGGAATTTTTCTTCGCTTCCAAGAAAGAAATGAAATGTTGATTCTCCAACCCCCGAATCCGTAAGGAACTTCCCCCACTCTGCCCTGATCTGCTCAGGTGACTTGTGTGTTTCTTTCGGCTTCTCATTCATCTGCGCTTGCTCTTCTGCAGTCAGGCCAACGGATACAGATACAGAGGGATCAGAAAGA
>JAGOPO010000006.1 GCA_017992005.1 Minisyncoccota bacterium | reverse complement strand
CGCCTCGATCGCGACACATCGGGGGTTATGGTCCTCGCCAAAAATCAGAAGACCTTTGCATACCTCAAATCCCTTTTCCACGACCACAACATTCGTAAAACCTATCTCGCGCTAGCGCACGGCATACCAAAAGAATCTACAGGCACCATCGATATGCCAGTAGGTCGGGTTGGCGCAAAAACAACCACCCAAATTCACGGGACTCGAGACCTCGTAGAACGCACAGCCATCACCGACTACAAGGTCACTCGCCGCTTTGATGGCTATTCGCTCATCGAGTGCATGCCCCGCACAGGTCGAACCCATCAAATTCGCGCGCACCTCAAGGCGATTGGGAGCCCTATCGTGGGCGACCCCCTCTACTCCCCCGGCAAAGAAACTCTCGGTCTTGATCGACCATTTTTGCACGCCTGGAAGCTCGAGCTCACCACCCCGTCAGGCACTTCTATGCGCCTAGAAGCCGACCTTCCAGAGCCTTTACAAAAAGTATTAGATACGCTACAATAGCCAGACATTTCAAATCCCATGTCCCAGCAAATCATTTCTACATTCGCAGACAAGCACAACCCCGCAAGCAAATATGCGGACCTTAAGGTCGGCATGACAGTACGGGTACACCAGCGTCTCAAAGCAGGAGAAAAGGGAAAAAACCAGATCTTCGAGGGTATTATCATCGCCCGCAAGCACGGTGATGAGGCCGGCGCCACAATGACCGTCCGTCGCTCTATCGGTGGTTATGGCGTCGAAAAAGTCTACCCACTTCGCCTTCCCTCTATCGATAAGATCGAAGTCGTCAAAGCAGGACGCACTCGCCGAGCAAAGATGTACTACCTCCGCGACAAGACTGCCAAAGAGATCCGTCGCAAGACCCGCTCAGAGGCATCCGTTGCATCAGTCGCAGCCGAGGAAGCCCCAGCAGCCGAAGAGGCCACCTCCTAGCCCTCCCCCAAAGCCCGCCTTGAAAAAGGTGGGCTTTTGCGCTATGCTATGCCGGCAGTTGAATGTATAGCGATAGATGCGCGGGTGGCGAAACTGGCAGACGCACTACCTTGAGGTGGTAGCGCCCGCAAGGGCATGGAGGTTCAAGTCCTCTCCCGCGCACACTTGGTCACTCTTTGTTCTGTATGTTGAGGAAGGCTGCTGACCAAGTATCCTCAAGCGCATAGGCGCGCAGGGCTACAATTAAATACGGGCGATTAGCTCAATTGGCTAGAGCGTCTCATTGACGTTGAGAAGGTTATAGGTTCGAGTCCTATATCGCCCACACTTGGTCACTCAATATTCAGCACCCTGAAGAGAGTGGCTGGCCAAGTACCCTCGAGCGCATAGGCGCGCAGGGCTACAATAGTCACAGCTGCCGGGCTAGCTCATCGGTAGAGCGCTGCCCTGAAGAGGCAGGCGTGCCCAGTTCGACTCTGGGGCCCGGCACACAGATTCCAAGAAAACCACCCGCATAAGGTGGTTTTCTTTTGCGACACAATAGTATTCCCCACTCGGTATCCACATCATAGATACACCAACTTCCGTTTTGCGACATGTCAGTTATCCGCTATGCATGTCCACAGATCATCGTCACTGGAATTCATTTTGCGACACGATACTAGTCCCCACTTGGTATCCACACCCGATCAAGGCACTCGATATTGTGCGACAAGATAATTATGCGACACATACATCGCCCACACCCTCAAGCTCCTGGATATTGATTCGATCCATCTTCGTGGTATACTGTCTTTCGTAGTTGCGGGTATCGTATACCGGTATTATGGGTCCTTGCCAAGGACCAGAAAGGGGTTCGACTCCCCTTACCCGCTCAGACAAACCAGAGCCCTCCTTTTGGAGGGTTTTTGGTTTGCGTGTCAGGGTGAGTAGGGAGTCGAACGGGTAGTAGCGAACAAGCTTGAAATGAAGCTTCATTTCAAGCGTAAGGAGCGCCGGCTCGATATTCACGGGATATCGAGCCGCTACCCAGGACAACGAGGATTAGCGTGTCAGACGCTAATCCGAGGACGAGCCCTTCCCCTTACCCGCTCACCATAAAACGCCTCCAAAAGGGCGTTTTTGCGTCTTTTCGTGATGGTACGCAGCTATTGACTTTTTGTTCTATATTTGCTATACTGTATGTACAATCCAGTGAGTAATAGAGGTACTAATATATGGCTCAAGTAGGCCATTTTTTAATCCCTCTCCCCCGCTCAAGAACTGGATTGCAACGCCGCCTGTAACGATTCTGGAGAGCCGTCCTGCATAGGCAGAAACGACTCACCCCTCTATCGTAGACGGAAACACCATGAATACGCGTAAGCACATTCTGGTCGTATCGCTCCTTGCAATCTCACTTCTTACCACGTCATCTGCTCAGGCCGGATTCCTTGATTGGCTTCGTTCTAGCGCTGCGTCTTCGGACGTTGCGCGCAACGGATCCTTCGACTCCCTCTATGCCTCCATCACGCAGGGTGTGGCGCAGGATAATGAGCAACCTGCCGTCGTTGGTAATGCGATAGCCGCGATCAACTCTCCCAGGGGTGGCGCTGCAAAGACTATCCGTCAGTTCTATATGGTTGAAGTGTCTGCCTACAACTCTGAAGTTGCTCAGACCGATGACAGTCCGTTCATTACAGCAAAGGGTACCCACGTCCGCGATGGTATCGTTGCCACCAACATGTTCCCCTTCGGTACCGCCATCAAGATCCCCTCTCTCTTTGGAGATAAGATCTTCGTTGTCGAAGACCGCATGAACACTCGTTACCAGAAAAATGTTGACGTCTGGTTTGAATCGAAGGCCGATGCTATCAAATTAGGTCGCCGCCTCGTTCAAATTGAAGTCATCAAGTAAGCCAACAGAAAACACCCCTCGCGGGGTGTTTTCTGTTAGTGATGGTCCGCCCTCCTGGATTCGAACCAGGGACCTTCTCCTTAAGAGGGAGCAGCTCTACCAACTGAGCTAAGGGCGGATGAAATGTGCGTGCCGGAGTGTGTCCCCGGAGGGAATCGAACCCCCATCAACAGCTTCGAAGGCTGCTGCTCTATCCGTTGAGCTACGGGGACTCGTGAACGATCAAACCGGCAATACTGTAGCACAAAAAACGATACGACTCAAGAAGCTCTCGCCTTGCGAGAGCGAATGCGCTCAATGATTCCAGGGAGTGCTTTCGCAACCCTCGCGAGGTCTTTTTTGGTTGTCGACCTCCCGAGTGAAAACCGCAACGCCCCTTCAAGATACGCTACAGGCGTCCCGATCGCCACCAACACGTGCGATGGCTCTACACGGTGAGCGGTACACGCCGAACCAGAACCAGCATGGACGCCCAGTCGATCTAACTCCAAAAGAAGCTCCTCACTGGTGCATCCGGGAATTGAAATATGAATGTTGCTCGGCGAACGCTCACGCCCGATGGGGCCATTGATGCGCACATCGGCAACATGCGTCATAATTTCATCGATAAAATAATCTCGGAGCTGTTCTAGCCATGTCGCATCGTCAGGAGTAATAAGCATCAGCGCAGATGCCAAACCACTAGCACTCGCGACATCTTCAGTACCCGCTCGTCGCCCTCGCTCTTGCGAGCCACCCCTCACGAGCGCCCTCAAGCTCACACCTCGCCGCACAAAGAGAGCTGCACTTCCGTGCGGTCCATACGCCTTCGCACCATTGAGCGTCAAAAGGTCCACCCCAAGACGCTGTACATCCATGGGAAGCGTCGTCGTCGCCTGGCAAGCATCAACATGAAATAAGGGGTAGGACGAAGTGCGTGACTTTCTCCACTGCGTGATAGCGCGGCCGATGCGGGCTATGTCGTGAATCGTACCAATCTCATTATTTGCATACATCAACGACACAACGGTCACATCCGTTGAGAGCATCGCCATAACATCCTCGACACGAACCCGCCCTACCTCATCGACACCCACGAAGCGAACCTCGCGTCCCTCGCCTTGTAGCTCTTGGCATGTTTCGAGCACCGACAAATGCTCCGTCGGAGCAGTGACAATCGCGCCCTCTCCCCGCTCTCGTACGACGCCACCAAGCGCGAGAGCATTTGCCTCAGAACCCGACGAGCAGAATACGATCTCATCTTCACGAGCGTGTAGAAATTTCGCCACCGAGATTCGTGCCTGCTGGAGTGCGCCGGCAGCTGCACGACCAGCGTCGTTAAATGACGATGGATTGCCATAGCTCTTCGTTGCTTGCATCATCGCACGGCGCGCTTGAGGCGCGAGCGGTGTTGCCGCTGCGTTGTCGAGATAGATATCGGCCATAACGAGATACTAACTATACCGACGCTGAGGCCACAAAAGCAGAGCAAGCAAGCAGGCGATAAGTCCGACATCGTATGCAGTTGTCTGTGATATGTCTGCCGCAAACAATGAACAGACAAGAAAGAACACACCTGCTGGCGCAAACCACTGCTCAAAAAATGCCGTAGCAAGGCTCGTCGCGATGAGTATCTGAAAGATACCCGTAAGCACAAACACATTCGCCGCACTCATCCCCACAGCGGTGGTTGCCGCCTGAATCCAATGTGGCACCGAGGATCCGACCCATGTGGCAGGTTGCATGAATTTTTCAACTCCCAACCAGAAAAAAACAAATGCGATACCGCAACGAAGCAAGAGGTGCGAGTACTGATACGATTGAAACATGTTCCTAGTATACGGACCGGCGCCTCATGTCACAACGGTGCACAACTATGCCACAACGCACGTCTTCTCGAGAAATTCCAACGTACGGTCGGTAAGCATACGCTCAAGCAGCGCTGTGCGCAGTCGTTGTGGATCCATTTGATCTTCAGATGCACGCCCCTGCCGGATGAGCTCAGCAACGGTTTGATTGAGTGTTGTCTCAAGCTCTTCTGGTGATACGGTAATACTGTGCGTCTTCGCCGCTTCCCGTAAGACCAGTCGAATCTTCACCTGTCGTTGAGCCTCTGGCGTCCAGTCTTTGCGGAGATCATCTTCTGTTTTCTTCATGCGCGCAAGATACATACTCAAGTCAGTTCCGCGTTCCTGAAGATCGTGGCCAAAGCGATGCACCATATCATCAAGCTCAGCCTTTACGTGATCTTCAGGGGCAGGCACGGATGCTTTCTCGATGATCGCATCAAGGACAGCCAAGCGGGTTCGTTGCTGCTCCTTTCCTTGTTTCTCCTTGGTGATCCCCTCTCGAAGGCTATCACGCAGCTGCGCCATCGAGGTAAACGATCCCAGCGATGCGGCAAACGCATCGTCGGCAACGGGCTTCAACACTGCCTGCACCTTCCGCATGGTTACCGAAAAATCAACAACCCTTCCGGCGAGCTTTTTCTCGTAGTAGTCCTCCGGCGCAGTGAGCGTAAATTGCTTTGTCTCTCCCGGTGCAAGCCCGACGAGTTGCTCCTCAAATCCCGGCATGAAGTTTTTCCCTCCAATCACCAAGGGATGATTGCGACTTGATCCTCCCTCAATGACAGTGCCATCCATAGAGGCATCGAAATCGACTTCACATCGATCCCCCTCCAATGCAGCCTCCGTCTTATCAAGAAACGTTGCGCGCATATTACGCACGGTATCAAGCGCCTCATCAATCTCCTGCCCGCTCACGTCGATTGCTTTGGGTGCTACGCGAACATCCGCCAAATCAGGGAGTGTAACGGGCGGCCAGATGTGCACCTGTATCGAATACTGTAGTCCCGTGGCATCGTTTTTCTCAACGTTCAAGTCTGATGTTCGGACAATATCCCATCCTTCTTTTTGAGCGGCATCGCTAAAGCTCGCCTCGAGAGCCAGCTCAAGCGCAGTGCTTGCAATTGCCTCAGGATGCACCTGCTTCTCCACGAGATGCTGTGGTGCCTTTCCCCTCCGGAAGCCTTCAATGGTTACATCCTGCGCGATACGTTGTTTGGCTTCGTCGATAAACTTCTTTAATTCAGTCGCATCGAGCTCGATGCTGGCCTTCAAGGTGAACGGTGTGACCGTAGTGGTAGTGATATTCATGCGTACAAGTGATTACTCTGCAGTCTCAACCACATCAACAGCTGGCGCCTCGATATCAGATGATGCAACTTCCTTTGGGCTGCGCACATCAATCTTCCATCCGGTGATCTTTGCAGCAAGACGGACATTCTGACCGCCCTTTCCGATAGCGAGCGAGAACTGATCATCAGCAACCTCGGCAAGCGCAACCTTATGATCCATATCAGTGAGATTCACCTGCATGATCTTTGCAGGAGATAATGCGTTGGCAATAAATTTCGCCGCGTCTTCATCGTACTGAATGATATCAATCTTCTCTCCACCCAAATCATTGATGACCGTCTGCACGCGGACACCACGCTGTCCAACGAGTGATCCAATCGGGTCAACCCCTTCCTGTGTTGAAGCGACAGCAATCTTTGTGCGACTACCTGGCTCGCGCGCGATACCCATAACCGCCACAGCGCCACCATCAATTTCAGGCACCTCCATGCGGAAGAGCTCACGAACGAGATTTTGATGCGCGCGCGACAGCACAATAACGGGACCACGAGCACTGTCTTCCACTTTTACAATATAGAAGCGAAGGCGCTGCCCAATGCGATAATGGTCTGATGGCATCTGCTCAGCCACAGGAAGCAATCCATTTGTCTTTCCGAGGTCAACAAATACCAATGGCCCTTCGCGACGCTGCACCATACCACTCACGAGCGTACCCTCCTTGCCACGATACTCTGCCATGACCGCTCCGCGCTCTGCCTCACGGAGACGCTGAATAACAACCTGCTTTGCGGTTTGTGCGGCAATACGACCGAAGTCTTCCTTTGCCTCGAGCACCTCAACTACTTCGTCGCCAATTGCAATCTTCTTCTGGTGCTTCTTTGCATCCTCAAGCGTCATGTGCTTTTCAGGGTTGAACTTCACTCGGATGGTGCCTTCGGCGGTCATCTCCTGATCACCCGTAATCGCCTGCCCTGCCTCGCGCTGACGCTGCATATCGACGATATCGATACGGTCTTGGGTTACCTTCTCTGGAAGTGCTCCTGTGATGTATCCTTCCTCGTCAAAACCCTCCACAACATAGTGAGTCTGGGAGATATCCATGACGCCGGTTTCAGCGTTGAGTTTTACCTTAATAATCTGACCCTTCTTGCCGTAGTCGCGCTTGTATGCGGCCGCGAGTGCGGCTTCTACGGTATCCAATACACTCTCCTGTGCAATACCCTTCTCTTCTGCAATCTGCTTGATCGCTGACATGAACTGTTTGATGTCTATCATGCGTACTTATTTAGTTGTTGTTACGACGTGTCTACAATTCGAGGCCCACTCTCGTGGACCTCGTCGTTACAAATATAATAGCAAATCCTCGCCGTATGGTCAATATCCCCTTATTTCGTGAATTTGAAAGTGGAGAGTATCTGATCGAAGAGAATCCTTTTTGCGGCAAGCTCTGGAATGCTCATATCGCTGTAATAACCACCGGAAAAGCCTGTATAGAAATTAAACAACTTACCATCGTGAATAATTACGGCATTTTTTTCTTGTGAACCCGAGGACATACCATCAGAAACCCGATACGTATTCACGAGAAACCGCGCTTCATTAATTATTCGGTATTCCGATATGCAGTCTTTATCAGCTGACCGGCAACCTCCTTCTTCTATAGTTTTTTGAGAGGTTGGATCGTACACGGAAAGGGTAAATCGCTCCTTGTTGTAAAAAGGATGTTCCATGTCTCCTAATCCTATACTTACAATCCGTGGCGTTTCGCTCGTGTACGAAATATTCGGACCTTCAAGTGTGCGATCAGCAGGATACCGGAACTCAAACCCATACTCCGTATTTGTATACGTCTTCCAGCCTGCGGTCGGATCAGGTGTTGGTGTAGCGGTCGGCGTCAGCTCTGCGACTGGTGTCGCGGGAGTGCCCTGCATCCAGGCGTAGGCACCGCCAGCGATAATGAGGACGCCGACGATGATCGCAACGGGCATCTTCCATCCCCCATTGGCTGACGTGGGCATTGCTGGTTGTGGAAACTGCTGCGGTGGAGTGGTTAATACTTGCGGTGGTTGGGTTGGTTCCATAGTTCTTTTATTCTATACCCCCGTGCTCTAAATAGAAATCTCAACATCCCGACGAGGTCCGAGCGATCGTTATCTTGAGCGAGAGGCCGTAGGCCGTGCATGAGGAGGGCCTTGGGGAGGCAGGAGCGAACAGCGAAGCGTTGCGAGCGACGTTGGAAGGGCGTGAGCGTACTCGCGAGGCCCCTCCAACAAAGATGTCCACAAAAACCCGTTTACAAAACAAAGCTCTCGCGTATGGTGGCTTCAGATATGTCGACGAACACCGTCCCCCCAACCAACAACGACACCTCGGCCGAGCTCGACAAGAAGCTCGCACAGATTAGTGAGCATGAGCAAACTCGCACTGCACAAGCTCTCGCCACAGAACTTGGCATGCCATTTCTCGATTCTCACGCACTACTGGTAGACCCATCAGCTCTCAAGCACGTGTCAGAGAGTCAATCTCGCGCATCGGGTGTCGCTCTTATTCAGTTGCAAGCCTCAACAGCAGTGATTGCCGCACTCGACCCCCGCACGCAAGAGGCGCAAGCGATTATCTCGAGCATCACAACGCAATACCCTACCCATAAGATTCTCATTGTAGACCAGCGCACCATGGAGTCGATTTGGCAACGATACACAACCATCACCACCACTGATGTATTCGAGGTGGGTGCTATTGATGTTGATGACGCCGCGCTTGCAAAAGCAGCACAGTCCATCAAGACCATCACCGATATCAAAACGAAGCTCGCTGATATTCCAGTTACAGAATTATTTGAAATGCTCATTGCGGGTGCACTCGCGACTCGCTCGTCAGATATTCACTTCGAACCAGAATCTGACGTTGTACGTCTCCGCTATCGTCTCGATGGTCTTCTCCATGAAGTCGCCACTATCGATAAGGCGCGCTATCAGCGCGTGTTGAGCCGCGTCAAGGTACTCTCGAAGATGAAGCTCAATATCACCAAGGCACCTCAAGATGGCAGATTCACCATCCGCCAAAGCGATATCGCCATCGAAGTTCGTGTTTCTGTTCTTCCGAGTGAATATGGTGAGTCTATTGTGATGCGCTTGCTCGACCCTCGTGGTATTCAAGCCAAACTCGAAGACCTCGGCATGCGTCCCGATGTTCTTGAGAAAGTAAAAGAGCTTCTCGCGCGCCCACAAGGAACCCTCCTCACCACCGGGCCCACAGGCTCTGGAAAAACCACGACGCTCTACGCATTTTTGAACTTCCTCAACACTCCCGACATGAAGATTATTACGGTTGAGGACCCGATTGAATACCACATCAAGGGAGTCAATCAAACTCAAGTAGAGCCATCAAAGGGCTATACATTTGCGGGAGGGCTCCGTGCAATCGCTCGCCAAGACCCCGATATTATTCTCATCGGTGAAATCCGAGATCTCGAAACGGCGAGTATCGCTCTTGAAGCAGCCCTCACGGGTCACATGGTGCTCTCTACAATTCACACCAACGACGCCGCAGGAACCATTCCACGACTTGTCGACATCGGTGTTCGTCCGGATACCGTTGCGCCTGCACTTACGATGGCCATGGGTCAACGACTCGTTCGCCGTCTTTGCGAGCACTGCAAAAAACCCGTCACACTCTCGGAGGCGGATTCCCAGAAACTCTCAACACAAACCTCCCCCATCGCAGAGCGCTTCGCACTTCCAAAACTTGATACCATGAAATTCTATGGCCCCGGCGGTTGCGCAGAGTGCAATTCAATTGGCTACAAGGGTCGCGTGGGCGTGTATGAGGTATTTGAAGTGACCAGAGCTATGGAGCGCCTCATTTTAGACGAGGCATCCGTTACGGACATTCGTGACCTGGCAATCAAAGAAGGGATGGTCACGATGGTGCAAGACGGGTACCTAAAGTTGATTGACGGAGTCACGTCAATCGAAGAGATTCATAGAGTATTAGGCTAAGATAGCCCTCGGCAGGGCGCTGGAGCAGCGAAAAGGACCTTTATAACCTGTAGGCAAGATCCGCAACCATAGGGCCGCGGGACAGGATAATTCCGAGGAGAGATCCAGTCGAAACCAAATCTTCCGAGCTAAGAGAGTATCCCGACTGAGTCGTCGTGCGTGGAGCATTGGACTCAGTTGCCTACAGATTATAGAGGTCCTTTGAGACTACGAAACCCTGGCGAGGGTTACCAAACAAAGAAAAAAGCACTGACCCTTTACCAGGGCTGCTACTACTATTCTATTCTATTTTTATATGAATGTCAAGACCCCTCAAACCGAGCCCTTCGTTGGTCAAGACGACCAAGTTCTTGATCTTACCCTGCGACCAAGAGATTTCAGTGAATACATCGGCCAAGAAAAAACAAAGGAAAACCTACGTATTGTGCTAGGAGCGGCCAGAAAGCGCAACGAAACTCCTGAGCACATCCTCTTTCATGGTCCATCGGGTCTTGGAAAGACCACCCTCGCATACCTCGTTGCCAAAGAGCTCAATAGCAACCTCCGTATGACGTCTGGGACGGCGCTGGAGAAGGCTGGCGATGTTGGCTCGATACTCACAGGGCTATCTGATGGTGATGTCCTCTTCATCGATGAGGTGCATCGTCTCAATAAGATGGTCGAGGAAGTTATCTATCCTGCCATGGAGAATTTTAAACTCGATATCGTCATTGGAAAGGGCAACGCCGCAAAGACACTTCAGATAGATCTCCCCCACTTCACCCTCGTTGCCGCTACCACCAAAATCTCAATGCTGTCTGCGCCGTTTCGTTCGCGGTTTGGTTCAAACTTTAGACTCGAATACTACGAGCCACTAGAAATCGAACGCATCATCACGCGTTCAGCGTCGTTGCTCGGATTAGCTATCTCGCAGCCCGCCTTAAGCCTCATTGCACGCTCTGCTCGCGCCACTCCCCGTGTTGCCAATCGCCTCCTCAAGCGCGTTCGCGACTACGCGCAGGTACACAACATCGCTACCGTAGACGAGGCCACAGCGGTTACAGCACTAGCCATGCTCGAAGTTGATCCCCAAGGCCTCGAGGAAACAGATCGCAAAATACTACGCACTATCGCCGTCACATTTGCAGGGGGTCCCGTTGGATTAAAGTCTATCGCCGCAACAGTATCAGAAGAAGAGACCACCATCGAAGACGTCTACGAGCCCTACCTCATGCGACTTGGTTTTATTGCTCGTACCACGAAAGGCAGAGTTATCACGCAAGCTGGTCGCGATCATATCGGAGTACCAAGCCACGACACCCTCGACCTGGATTTCTAACGCAACCTCGGGTATCCTTGGTTCGCTATGTCCGGTCATTCAAAGTGGTCACAAATCAAGCACAAGAAGGCAATTGCCGATTCTAAGAAGGGCAAGATTTTTGGTAAAATCGCGCAGGCGATTTCAATCGCAGCTCGATCGAATCCGGACCCCTCAACGAATCTCCGCCTCAAGGGAGAGATTGAGCGCGCTCGTGCGGTTAATATGCCCAACGAGAACATTCAACGTGCCATTCGAAGAGTCACCGATAAAGACGCAGAGACTCTCTATGAGATACAAATTGAATTTATTGGTCCCGCAAATACCGCATTTGTCGTATTGGCAATCACCAACAACAGCAACCGCACCATCAATGATCTCAAGAAACTCGCGGGAACATTTGGTGCGCATATGGCCGGCCAAGGAGCTGTAATGTGGATGTTTCATAAAGCAGGATATATCCACCTTTCCGCAACAGCTGATGAGTCCACACAGTTATCCGCCATCGATGCTGGAGCAGACGATGTATCCGTCGATCAAGATGAAGTCCTAGTGACGACAACGCCCGAGAATTTTGAAGCGGTAAAAACTTCGCTTGGATCAATGGTGGTAGGATCTGAAATTGAACTCTCCCCCACTACTTGGATTACTCTTGAAGACCCAACTACAAAAGAGAAGGTTCTTGCATTCCTCGAGGCAATCGATGATCACGATGACGTACAATCCGTAGTAACCAATGCCGACCTTTCATGACGCGATATCTCGGAATCGATCCAGGCACCACTCGTATTGGGTATGGGATCATCGAAGAACATCGAGGATCGTTTCAGTCACTCGCCTGGGGCATCATTGAAAACCCGGGAGCACAAGCCTCTGAAGACAAAGCTGCGACAGCGGCAAACCTTCGAGCACTTATTGAAGAATACAAACCAGACAGCGCTGGTGTTGAGCGATTATTCTTTATGAACAACCAGCGGACGGTTATGTCTGTATCTGAGATGCGTGGCGTTATCATGTTGGTGCTGCAACAAATGGGAATTCCAGTATTAGAATTCACCCCACAACAAGTAAAGCTCACTGTGTGCGGACACGGGAAAGCAACCAAACGGCAAATGCAAGATATGGTTCAAATGCTCCTTCGCATTAAGGTTAAAGTATCTCCCGATGATGCAGCAGATGGACTCGCGCTCGCGCTCTGTTGTGCAACTGCAAAATCATATTGACATCGTCGTTCGTGAAGATACAATACATGCCATAATCAGGGCTGTTCAATGAGACACACTTCGCACCCTGTGCGCGTCGCGTTCTTAGTGAAGAGTCATAGCCATGGAAGAAGAAAAGATTTTATTCGCTCCAGACGAACCAGTCGTCGAAGAAGAGGAAGAATTTGATGATGTCGACAAAGACGAAGATGAAGACGACGAAGACGATGATGAAGATGATGAAGATGATGAAGATGATGAAGATGAAACAGATGAGGATGACGACGAGGAAGAAGAGGAGATCGTAGCCTAATATAATAAAAACCCCGGTTATACACCGGGGTTTTTATTATTTCACGTGAAATCGTTTTCCTTTTCCGACGTGAATTTCATCCCCGCTTTTAATCTCAACATTCCACCCTTTCTCAACAACCCCATTTACCATTACTGCACCCTGATCAATCAATGCCTTTGCCGTTGTTGAAGAATTGGAGACACCATTTTCTTTTAAGAATTGCACCAGTGTATCCGCCGCCTCAGAAGAAATCGGAGCCGCCGCCTCACCCACAGCACCCTCCCCTTGATATGTTCGTATAAGAGCAGCTGCAAGCGCTTCTTTCGCCTCTCGAGGTTGTGCTGGTGGCTCCCCTTCGCGCTGCCAGTTGGAAATTTCTCCCTCCGAAATGTCGGTGCATAATAGGAATAATTCACGAATCATGCTGTCGTCAAACGAAAGTACTTTACGTCGAATTTCTTGAGCGGAATCATTCACAGAAATAATAGATCCTTCCGTTTTACTCATCTTCTTTCCCGAAGCACCATTCACAAGGAGTCGTGTAGCGAGTACCAGTTTTTCTTTTCCTAGAATTGCTCGTTCAAGCTCCCGCCCCATAAGCATGTTAAAGGTTTGATCGTTACCTCCAACTTCTCCGTCAGTTTGAAGTGCGACGGAATCATACCCCTGCAAGAGTGGGTATAGGAATTCATTCAGATAAATAGGCTTTTCAGCTGTGAGTCGCTCTTGAAACATATCTCGTTGAATCATTTGCTGAACAGTCACATGACTTGTAAGCCGAATAACCTCGCTCATCGTCAAGCGACTTAACCATTCACTATTATAGACAACCCGGAACGTTCCAGGTTCAAGAATCTTTTCTACTTGCTGGACATACGAGTTCATATTAGCTTCCACCTCTTCAGTGCTGAGCGCTACCCGAGCAGAGCTCTTTCCTGTAGGGTCACCAATGCGCGCCGTAAAGTCTCCTATAAGTAGGATGATTTGGTGGCCGAGTTTTGCAAGATCACGCAGTACGAGCAACGGAATAGTATGCCCAAGATGAAGCTCTGAACCTGTTGGATCAATACCAAGATAAAAGGTGAGCTTCTCTTCGGATGCAATTCGCGAAATAAATGCATCACGATTTGGATACACGTTTTCCAGGCGCCGTCGTAGGAGTTGTTCGGCCGCACTCGTTCGTTCTTGGTGGTTCATAGGTGTATTGTACAGATTCATGAAATCATTGTAAATACTCAATTTTTGTGGTATATTTACACCGATGAAGACCCCCTCCTACTCCAAGAAGTTTAAGATCTCCTCCTTACTACGGTCGATTCGCCGTGGCGCTCCATCGTGGAAATCGTGGGTTACAAGTATCGCCACACTCACTGCATGGATTATCACGCTCGGCGTAATTGGTGTTTCATTATTTGTGCTTTACGCGAAAAGTAAAGTTCCCGATCCTGAATCTATTGTTTCACGTCAAATTAAAGAATCAACAAAAATCTACGACAGAACAGGTACTACGGTGCTCTACGACATCTACGATGAAGAACGTCGCACAGTCGTTGATTTTGACCATATTAGTATCAACATTAAGAATGCAACACTTGCCGTTGAAGATAGTCGATTCTATTCACATCATGGATTCGATGTTCGTGGCTTTGCTCGTTCCCTTCTTCAGAATATCTCCCAAGGTTTTGGTTCCGGTGGTGGTTCAACCTTAACTCAGCAGCTTGTTGGCAATGCGCTCGTTGGTCGTGAAAAGAATCTTACCCGCAAAGTTCAGGAATTAATCCTGGCTATCGAGGTGGAGCAACGATACACAAAAGACAAGATCTTTGAGATGTACCTCAATCAAGTCCCCTACGGCGATAATGCGTATGGCATAGAATCTGCAAGCCAAACATACTTTAAGGTTCCAGCATCGGATCTTTCAGTAGCGCAAAGCGCTCTCCTAGCATCACTCGTGCAACGACCTTCGTACTTATCCCCCTACGGCTCTCATGTCGATGAACTCCTTGGCCGCAAGGATTATGTTCTTGGTCGCATGCGTCAATTAGGATTCATCACTGAAGATGTGTATCAGGACGCCGTAAAGGAACAGCTCGTGTTTCAAGTAAAATCAAGCGATCTCGCAGCGCCACACTTTGTGATCATGGCGCGCGATTATGTTACGCAAAAATATGGAAAGGACATTGTATCAAGTGGTGGCTTCAAGATAATCACCACACTCGATGCCGAGATGCAAAAGAGCGCAGAAGAGCTCGTAGCAAAGTATGCCAAGATTAATGCTGAAAAATATAAAGCCAACAACGCCTCACTTGTAGCTATCGATCCTAAAACTGGCGAAGTTCGAGCTCTTGTTGGTTCTGCGAACTACTTCGATGTAGCAAACGAAGGAAACTTCAATGTTGCCCTCGCACAACGTCAGCCCGGTTCTGCATTTAAGCCATTCGCGTACGCAGCTGCGCTTCAGAAGGGATACCCCGACAGTACTATCCTGTGGGATGTAAAAACAGAATTTAATCCCCTCTGTTCACCCGATGCCTCACAAGCAAAAGATCCAACTGGCCAAGCCTGTTATCATCCAAAGAATTACTCTGGCTCCTATTCTGGACCAGTATCAATGCGCCAATCACTTGCGAGATCGCTCAATACAACATCAGTAAAGACGCTCTATCTTGCTGGTATTGACACGGTTATCGATCTCGCTACTCGTATGGGTATTACAACACTCACCGACCGTTCACGTTTTGGATTATCGCTTGTACTAGGAGGCGCAGAAGTCCGCCCTGTAGACTTAGTGTCTGCATATGGAGTCTTTGCCAACGACGGAGTTCGCGTTCCTTGGGGTTTTATTCAGAAAATTGAACTCAACGACGGCTCCATCTTAGAAGAACGCCAAATAAAACCCGAGCGAGTTCTTGATGCACAAACAGCTCGCGTTATGAATGATGTTCTCAGTGATAATTCGGCGCGTGCCGCAGCGTTTGGAAATGCAAATGCTTTATTCATTTCTGGACGCGACGTCGCAGCAAAATCAGGTACAACCCAAGAGAATCGTGACGCATGGGTTGTTGGATATTCTCCCACGTTAGCCGTTGGTGTCTGGGTTGGTAATAATCGCAATCAGTCGATGACCGCTGCGGGTGCTGGTATAAGCGCCGCAGGGCCTCTGTGGAACGCTTTTATGTCCAAAGCACTCTCAGGTACCTCTCCTGAGTCTTTTATCATCCCAGACCCTATTATCGCCTCTCATCCTGTATTGAACGGAGTGCCTTCAGATCATTCGATCCTATTTTTAGTTTCAAAAGACAATCCACAAGGACTCACTCCCGAAACGCCAGAAAGCGACCCTCAGTTTCAAAACTGGGAATGGGCGGTGCAGCACAGATCAGGCCTGTAATCTCAACGCGTAATAATTCGATCTACGCGTATATTGTGAGCAGTCAAATACGCTCGAATCTCGCCTGCATTCATAGTAAGCTCACCCGCGAGTGTCTTTGATGGCGTAGATATCGTTAACAACCTCTCCTCTGGTTGATATCGAACACCAACGGTTACAAGGATTTCAGGGTAGTTATCTTTGAGGTAGCTATATACCGCCTGTCGAACCAACACAGCTACACTACTCTGAGTCTGTAAATCCTCTTCCTTTCGAGTAAGTGAACCCTTAATCGATTTAAACATACAGGAAGACTAATTCCTCAAGGGCATAATCAAATACACAATATGTGTATCGTCCGCGTTTGGTCGAAGCACAAACGGACTCCCTTTGCCTGTGTACTCCATAACTACCTTATCACTAGGAATCACCTTTAATCCATCGAGAAAGTAGTGAAAATTCATCGAGACATCAAATGACTCCCCTTTTAAATTCGATTCCACTCCAGCGAATGCCTCGCCCTTACTGGAATTCTTGCCACTAATTGAAATCTCTTCACTGGAGCACTCTATCTTGATATCGGAAATACTCGAAGAAAAGAGTGCCGCTACTTTTGCTGCATTCTCAATCTCATCACGTCGAACGAGAACTCTTGCAAGCGAGTGCTCAGGAATAATCTTTTTGTAATCAGGATACTTTCCGTCAATAAGCCTTGAGATGACCTCAAACTCATCATGTGAGAATGACACCTGATTTTCAGCGAGGCGTATCTGTAGCATACCCTCGATACCTCCAAGGATACGCCCAAGCTCATGAATAGCACCTCGTGGAATGATCGCAGTTGCAGTACGAGTGAACACACCGGGGCGACTATGCTCGGCGAGTCGGAAGATATCTGTGGCAGCCATTGTTACGCCGTTGGTATCAAAACGAAGAAACGCACCTGCGAGTTCAGGTCGTGAATCAGTAGAAGCTATGGAATCAGAAACGGTTTCGATAAGAAGCTTGAGGTCCTCCACGGGCAATTCAAATACGTCGCCTCCATCGATTTTAGGAATAATCGGGTATTCGGACGCATCAAAGCATAGGATGGTCGTACGGTACCGTCCTGCGCGAACTGAGAGTGTTTGCTGACGAAGCTCTAGGCTAATACTCTCCTCTGAAACACCCCGAATAAAATCCGATAGTGTCTTCGCAGGGACCGCAATCTTCCCCTCTTGTTCAACCTTAGCACCAATGAGTGAGCTAACACCAACTTCAAGGTTTGTGGCGGATACGCGTAATCTCCCATTTTCAGTCACCAAAAGAATATTACTCAGAATAGGAAGCGTCGCATTCCGGGACGTCACTCTTTCGACAAATCCGAGTACTCTCTGGAGTCTTTCTTTGTGTACGGTGATCTTCATCAGATAATTAGTAAGAAGATAATGTAATACTACTACATACTACTAAGGGTGTGGATATGGGGATACGTAGTGAGAAAATCCTGACAGGCTCTGACGAATCAATGAAATCGCTGTGTGTATAACTCGGGGATAGCTGGGGAGTATCTGTGGGTTCTTTTGGGGATACGCCTCTTCATGGAGTGCTGAAGGCGTTCTATCAACAGAGATAGAACCTATTCATCAACAGGTTATTAGATTAGTGCTCAAACGAGTCGTAAATCCTCTGTCGAATCATGGTGAGCTCATTTTTGAGCGGCTCATCAGCACCTTCTTCCCGACGTATCTTCTCGCACGCGTGAATAACGGTTGAGTGATCGCGTCCGCCAAGTTTCTGACCGATTTCGGGGAATGAAAGTTTTATTTCCTCTCGCAGTAAGTACATAGCAATTTGCCGTGGCTTTACAACTTCTTTCTTGCGACTACGTTTTGTGAGGTCTGCTACAGGAATAGTAAAGAAATCCGCGACTGTTTTGAGTATTACTTGCGGGGACGTCTTTCGATATGGCACTGCTAGGTATGCATTCAGAATGTTCTTAATCTCTTTTACGTCAGGAACTCGATTATAGATCTGTGATATGGCGATAACTCTATTAAGAGCACCCTCGAGTTCTCGGACATTCTTCTGGATGTGTGTAGCAATATAGGAAAGGGCTTCGTCGGTCAGTGGACAATTTTTCTCTTGGCTCTTTGTTTTTAAGATTGCCAATCGCGTCTCGTAATCTGGCATATTAATCTCCGCGAGCATCCCCCCTTCGAGTCGAGACTGGAGGCGCTCTGTGATTGCGGGGATTGCTTTTGGTGGTCGATCAGAAGTGCATACTACCTGCTTATTCCGGTTGTGAAGTTCATTGAAAATCGTGAATACAATTTCCTGTGTCTTGTCTTTGCCTGCGATATATTGAATATCATCGATGATGAGTAGGTCGAGTTTCGAGTATTGTGTCTTCACGTCTTCCGCGGTCCGATTTTTAATCGATTCAACAATAGTTGCAGTGAGTTTTTCGCCTGTTGTATAGAGGACTTTCTTGTCACCCCACTGTTGCAGAACTTGGTTGCCAATTGATTGAATGAGGTGGGTCTTTCCAAGCCCCACTCCCCCATACACGAAGAGCGGGTTATAGTTTTTCCCGGGATTTGCAGCAACAGCTTGAGAACATGCAAAGGTGAATTCATTTGATCCACCAACAATAAAGGAATCAAATGAGTATTTCTTATTTAAATGAGTAACCTTATCAACGTCTTGGCTCTGATCATAGGTAACCTGCTCCTGAAACTCCTTCTCGCTAATAATCTTCGATATATCTTGGCGGAGAGGCTCCGGTTTTGGTTGTCCCACGATATATTTTACTTCGCGGATCTCATTTGAGAGCTTTCGAATCGATGTGAGTATCTGACGATTATATTTACTCTCGAGCCATTCCTTCACAAATCCATTCGGGACGCTAACGGTCACAGAATTTTGATCTCGTGTGACCACATTGGTGTTTTTGAACCACGTGGTGAAGTGCGCACGTGAAAGAGAGAGTTCCATTTCACCAAGCACTGTTTTCCAAATGTCATCAGGCGCAACAGTGGTCATGAATTACGAATTAGAAAAATCATACGCGTGCTTCTCATGTGTCGCCAGTATACAGTCCTACGAAACTCTCTCAAGCGAACAGTAAACCTCAATAAGTTGATAGAGTGTTTATAACAGGTGGAAAACTGCGGGTAAATATTGACTCGCATGATCAAACATAGTAGACTTCTCACTGAAGCGCTTACGTGCGCATATCACACAACGACGCTATGAAAATTACACGCTTTCGCCCAAAGAAACTGAAACGGAGCCGCAAACATGGGTTTCTTTCTCGTATGGAAACAAAGTCAGGTCGGAAGGTTCTCGCCCGTCGGAGATCAAAGGGACGAGCACGTCTTTCTGTGTAGTCAACACCGCCCCAACAAGGGGCGGTGTGCTGTTAGAGTGGATATCTCATTATGGCACTCCCAAAACGACATCGTCTAAAGCGGGCAAAAGATATTTCAACGCTGTTTTCTTCCACGCGTCCTAGTAATGTGCTGGGATTTTCCTTACGAATTCAGCCTACTACCGCAGACTATAGAGTTGCTGTTGTGGTGCCGTCGAGCGGCATTACAAAGGCGCACATGAGAAACGAAATAAAGCGAAAAGTATTAGAATGTATGAGACGCCTCATTGCACAGCATAAAGTACGCACAGGCTATTCCCTCCTTGTTACTGTTCGTAGTATGACGAACTCTCAGGATGAACTCGAAGCAACGCTAATGCTGCTACTCAAGAAATCTGGTATCCTTCATTCATGAAGGACATCCTCCTGAGGGGTATTCGATTGTATCAAGCGATTACGCGAAGTGGCGTGGCAACTCCCTTTTTGTTGCCGGCGTATTCGGGATGCCGTTCATGGCCAACCTGTTCTGATTACGCATATTCTGTTATTGAAAATCACGGTGTTGTTATTGGCACCATGAAAGCGGTTCGACGTTTTGCTGGCTGTCACTCATTTTTTGTAGCACAACAAACACATTCCACATGAAATCTTTATTCACATCCCTTGTTTATCAACCCATCCTCAACCTTACAGTTCTCCTGTATTCGACATTGGGATTTCATGATCTCGGCGTTGCGATTATAGCGATGACCGTCGTTGTGCGTGCCGCGCTACTACCACTCTCGATCAAAACAGCAAAGTCACAAAAAGCGATGGCGGAGCTAGCTCCCCATATAGAGAAACTTAAAGAAACACATAAGGGAAACACAACCGCTCAATCGGAGGCGGTTATGGCACTCTATAAAGAAAAAGGAGTTAATCCCCTAGCTGGTTGCGTTCCCCTGCTGTTGCAGCTACCTATTCTTATAGGTGTGTATCAGGTGTTTCTTAATATATTTAAACCGGAGACACTCAATCTACTGTATTCATTTATGCCGCACCCAGGCGTGATAAATCACATGATGTTCGGTGTCCTTGATATCAGTGCGAAAAATCAGATCCTTGCCATACTCGCAGGCGTGACCCAGTTTTTCCAGGCGCGCACCGCTATGGCAAGTCAATCCTCTACACCGCAGACGGCCGCCATCGGTCAGCAGATGATGTATATGCTCCCGGTGATGATTATTGTGATTAGTTGGAATTTGCCAGCGGGACTCGCTCTCTATTGGGTAACCACCTCGCTTTGGTCAATTGGTGAGCAGTTGTATTTACGGCGTTCATAAGGCATACTTGCCACATGAGCTCAAGCTCGACACAAAAAATCGAAGAATTTGTTCGCCACGTAACATCGTGCATGCAAATCCCCTGTGAGCTGTCGATTACCGCTGAGAATGGAGCGGTTCGTGTTGCGCTGAGCGTTGCCGAGGACGGAAGGCTGCTTATCGGAAAGAACGGGCAAAACCTCAAAGCATTGGAGCATATCGTACGGATGGTGGCAGTTCGCAATGAGCTTGATCAGCGAGCGGTGACCGTTGATGTAAATAACTATCGCGCCGAACAGACGCAACAACTTATCGATATCGTCCATGCGACGGCCGTGCGTGTTCAGCAGACGAAGCGCTCCGAAGCTCTTGAACCAATGACATCCTATCAGCGTCGTGTTGTGCACACTGAGCTTGCTTCCTATAGTGATCTTTCCACTGAAAGCGTAGGACAAGATCCACTCCGGCGTGTCGTTATCAAGCCGTCTGCGTAGTTTATTGTAGTGGCACTACATAGAGCCGAGCGTCAAACATATTCGTGAAAACGAAGTATTCCCCGCTCGTTGTTACGAGCGGTTTTGTTACTCCAAATAGACGACCAGGGGCGCCCGTGTATATACGACGCCGCGCATTCGTTGTGGGGTCGATGACTTCGATATTATCTATCGTTGCCGTTTTATCAGCAGGTATATCGCGAGTGAGAGTGTTTTTTGCGGGAATACCACACACAATAGAATCCCCCTGTGGAGTCCATGTGCATTTCTGTGCACTTGTCGGTACGAGAAGTGGCGCGCTCATTGCGGTGTTCTCATCCCAGATCCACAACGAAACTCCATCGGTTGGGCTAAAATACGAATACAAAAGACGCTTCCCATCGGGCGACCAAGACAATTCAAGATTCTCCTTGTTCGTCAGTAGTTGTCTCAAGGTATGTGCGGAGTCAACAATGGTAAGGTCATAGCCTGCATGGTTCGATCTTCGTGAGGTAAATGAAAGCGCATCATTTGATTTCCAATACAGACGCATATCCGATGCGCGGGTAACGAGGTATTCTCTCGGATTTGATCCATCAAGAGCTGCGGTAAGGATCGTGCGCGAATCATTGTTGTTTTCCTGAATGAAAGCCCCGCGCTGCCCATCTGGGGAGACCGCTGCATCTACAAACGAACTATCGAGTGTGACTGTCGATCGATTGCTGAAGCGAAGATATTTTACACGGACGCCAGACGGCTCACGAGCAAAGATAAGAGCGCCTTGTGCGAGTGGCACCCACGCTCCCCTTTGAAAACCGATGATCTTATCCGCGGAGATAATTGAGGTTGTGAGATTCGATACATCAGCTCGAAAAGACTTGCCAGTATCTTTCTCAAAGAATCGTATTGAATCTCGACCTTGGTCAACCGCAGACGAGAGAACAGTGTTTTCACTTACTACTTTTGGAGTTCGCTCGCGTGGTGGTTCGACCGAGGCAGTGGGAGTTGAAGGTGAGGTGGCGTCAGCGATGGAAGCGGTTAAATCTGTGCTCCCCCCGTTCTTACCTATGAGAGCAGATCCCAGCGCGACGCAACTTGCCAGTACGACAAAGGTGCTCACTTGAAGAGCGCGAAGAGAGTGAGGCGAAGGTG
Source organism: Minisyncoccota bacterium (assembly GCA_017992005.1). Taxonomy (GTDB): domain Bacteria; phylum Patescibacteriota; class Minisyncoccia; order 2-02-FULL-40-12; family GWA2-44-9; genus JAGOPO01. Next base: position 9,407 of record JAGOPO010000006.1, on the reverse strand, counting down.
ACATAAAATTAAGTTGTTGCCGCTTCATGAAGTTGGTTCGCAGTTAACGTATTGATATTCTTTTTGAAAATTGCCTGAGTCAGAGCAAGGCGCGTTTTATAGAGTGCGCTAGTAGTGTTCATTACTTCTTGTTTGCCGCTCGTATAACCATTCAGTATATCTTGTGCCTCACGCCAGTCAGCCTTATGCGAGATGTAGGTTGCTACCGCGCCAATCGTCCACCAAGGCAATATATTCCAAAAAGGAATTAACTCGCTGATGCGGACGAAGATAGGATTTTTTATGACGTTACTCACCCAAATCATGGCTTTTCCAGAGTATTTAATCATGTTTGTTTTCTGTGCAAGAGCGCCTGCTTTTACAATAAGCGCGCTTCCTTGCGAGGCCAGCTGAGGGAATTCTTTCTTCGCAGTGCCCATCCAGGTCAATAGATTGTTGTATTGTTGTTGTGCCACCTGAATGTCACGTGCAAGATCCTTTGACTTTTCTTGCAACTGGTCGATGTGTTCTTTTACTTCCTTTGCTCGTTTTCCTAGAAAAATTCTAGATCCAATCCACATGATGATCGTTACCAATATCGTTACTAGAATTCCTAGAACCGCGCCAACTCCAAACGTTTCTGGGGCTGCCGCAAAAGCTCCGGTTATGAGAGCCGCGCCAGCGGTATCTGCAATAATACAAAGCCAAATGAAGAGCGAATACCGAAGCTTAGAGGGCTTCTTTACTTTTCGTGCGGCTTCGAGCGAGGCGTCGTCCATTTCGCGTGCGTGACCTTTTTGAACCTGTGTATATGCGCTAGAGATTCCCTGCTGGGTTCTTCGAAGGGATGCAAAAAGTGCAGTCGCGTGATCATAGCCGTCGAGGATTGTAGTGAGTTGAGATGAGCCAGTTTTTCTGGACGCACCGTGGTCACTGCGGGATGGTAATGGAATCGAAGGCGCACGAAGTTGCTGCGGCCGAATATCGATCATCCTTGGCGAGGCGCTGCGTTGGGATAATTGCTCGGGCATTGGTGTTAATTGCCTACTTTAGCCCACTCCTCTTTTGCCTTCTCTATCTCGAGAAGCTGACGAGGATCGGAGGTGATGATTTGATCTTCGGCGTACGATGCCATCACTCGCAGACCCACGTGATTTGCACCAAGGAAGAATAGCCCAAATCCTACGCGAGCCTCCAAGAGATAGAATTTCTCAGAATCGGTAAGATTGAACGTTTGCTGAATGATATCGATGGACGCGGGTGATTGTTTCATGAGCATTTGCATCGATGAGTTGGTGACAATTGCCTTTCCTTGCGGGGTGGACATGAAGTCGGGAATGTCTTGGCTGATCGTCGAGAGTCCACAGTAATACTTACGTCCACGCTTTGCGATGTTGAATAAGAATTCTGCACCGGTCTGGTATTTCATGAGTACCCACGCCTCATCTACCACGAGAATTCGCTTCTTTCGCTCACGACGCACCTGCGCCCAGATATAGTTGAGGACTGAATACATTGCAATTGGGCGGAGCTCATCTTCAAGATCACGGAGACCAAATACAACGAGGTTATTATCGAGTGGTACATTGGTCGGATGATTCAAGAAGCCCGCAAAGGTACCCGTGGTAAACTTTTCCAATCGTGTTGCCATCCGCTCCGCGCCGGTGATGCCGGAGAGAATGTTATGAAGATCAGAAAGGATAGGCGGTGGAAGCTTGGAGAAATCTGAATCGGGCAGAATATCTTTAATCGCATATGTTTGAATGAGCGCCTCATCGAGCATGGATTCTTCTTCGGGCGTGAGTCCCCCTCCCATGATGAGCTTCATGAGTCCGGCTAAGTTTAGGATATGCGAATTAAATACGTCACCCCAAGACTCTTCGTCTTTCGGTGTTGGTAAATCAAACGGATTAATATGCTGATCGGAATTGATGGAGATTTTAACGTTGGTGCCTCCGACAGTATCCGCTAAAAAGCCATACTCATTTTCAGGGTCAATGACGAGAACCTGCGTTCCCAGATAGAGATAGCGAAGAAGCTCAAGCTTCACCGTGTAGCTTTTTCCAGCTCCTGATTTTGCAAACATGACGGAGTTTGCGTTTTCGAGCGAGAACCTATCAAATATCACCATGCTGTTATTGGTGGTGTTGATACCGTATAGAATACCCGTGTTGGAAGTAAGGTCGCTGGACACAAACGGGAACATCGACGAGATGGGTTGAGTATTGAGCGGGGTCAATGCACGGATGCGATCATCGGCCAGTGGCGAGGTAGTGAGAAAGCCTTCCAGCATCCGAAACGATGTCTGCTTGGGAATCACGAGGAGGCCATCGAGTATGCTTTTTATCTTTCCCTCTGTTTCGTCGAGGTCGTGGAGGCTGTTTTCATACATGGTGACGTAGAGTCCAACCTGGAAGAATCGCTCGGTCCCCTGTTGAAGGCTGTCTCGCAGCGATTCCAAGTCACCGACTGCCGTTTCAAGCATGGGGTTTCTCACTTTTCCCGCCGACTCTTCTTCCATGAGTTGAGATTGCACGCGAGTGAGCTGGTCGCGCAACTGCTTGAGCATAGTGGCGGTCGATTGCGGTGTTACGAAAATCGAAACATCGAGCACTTTATCAAGGTTCACTATGGGCGAGAGCCAGTTGGCATTTAAGAATCTCGGATAGGTCGCTATAAAGATGGTTCGTGCGTATTTGTCGCCGACCTGCAAAAAGTTGGGCGATATTTTTATTGCCGAGGGCGCAAGTGTTGTAGATACTCCGACAGGTGGTAGTTCCATGGGTTACGCGTTAGGTTGAGGTGCGGCGGGTACAACAGGGTTGTAGACATCATTGAACAGAGCAATGAGCTCTTCCTGCCCAAGCATAGAGCCCTTCAGGCCCATACCAGAGACGCTCCCTAATATCAGGTCAGCGCGTTGCTGGAGCTGAGAGCGAAACAGGGCAAGTTGCTCTGACGAGAGCGATTGTGCGCTCGGTGCTTTCTTAAACATATCCTTAATGCCTCCAAAGAATCCCGTACTTTCGGACGTTGTCGTGACCTCCATGGGGAGTACGACGTAGAAATTCTTTTGCATGATATTGGCGAGCTCTGATAGTTCTCGAACAAATCTCGCATACTCCCCCGACTGCACCTTCAGGAGGTCGTTGGCGAGGTCTTGCGTAGCCGATTCAAGATTAGCGAGGTATGTAGTGATATCGAATCGACGGGAATGAGCGACCATTTGTATTGGAAAATCAATGGAATTCATAAATGCCCCAAACTGCTGCAAAATTGCTTGCTGTTCATCGCTTGAGCGAAGGTCGAAATTGATTGCCGATATCTTGACCACTGCGCGCAGTGACCCATCCTTGAGAATAAGCACACCATCGCGCAATTCCTGAATCTGAATGAGATCGGTTGTGGATGTTTCAGTTGCCATTCGTAGGGGGGGTAAATTGATTCGACTCTTGCTTGATTTGGTACACTGCCCTCTTTGAGCCAAGCGCATACGATAACATGTAGGCTAAATAATTCAGGAAAGGCTGCCCATCGATGCGCAAAAATGCGAGTGCCCCAAAAAATGCAGCGATGAGAAGCGCGACAATCGCGAACACGAGGCCATTCAGAAGAATCCACACCACCGCTAGCATGCTAACTCCACCCGCAACAAACAAAAACTGCATTAACGTGAAAGGCCCAATGAGCTTGGTCTCGGTATCAATAAATTGTGGGACTTGAAATCTCACGGTGTTAATTTCTTATCTCGTAGGTCTATTGTAGTACGGTTTGGCGGAGGTGGCACGGGTACAGGCTTCGATGTTCTAAGCGGCGGTAATGGCGCGAAAGATTGTTGGATTGTAGCTGGAGGAATTAACTCTATTAAGGAGTCTCGTATAACTGATGCTCCTCCAGCCTGAACCCCTAACTTGATAAGTATGGGATCTATTTGTCCCGGTTTTATTTCTCCAAGAACAAGAAGAGCTACCATTTTTAGACAGGCAAAAAGATGCGTGCCGGGAAGCAGATTCTTGTCCACTAAATCTGCGAGTATATTCTTTGAACGACTACTTACAAGTAAATTCTGACGTGGTTGCGGCAAAATCGAGATCTGAGAAAGCAGATCAAGGCTTGGAGTCTCAGTTTTTCCCGCTAAAAAAGCTCCGAGTGGAGTTTCGCTAAGATTTCGAACTACGCTAGGATCCAATAAAGCGTCGGGTTCAGATCTAATAACGTCGACCCAATCATTTTCGGAGAAATCGTTAACCTCTCGCTGTAGTAATTGGCTAAATGTTGTAGACTCTCCGGTGATCTTAAGGTTCGCCAAGGCGCGCAATACGAGTACTCGATTGAAGGGCTTTGCTTGAGCGAGAAACGCTTTACGTTCTTGCGAGTTTAAGGGCTCAAGGTCGCGCATGAGGTCACCAATAGTTTTATAGCGAAGGCCTTCTTTACCGATCGAATTTACGATCACTTCTGGCTCTGAGGTCCCTTCAAGAAACATTGTAAATGCTAGTTTGTTTGGCTGCAGGAGATCTCGATCAAGATCGTCTATGATGACCCGGCACGTTTGTAGAGGCTCTCCGAGGAGCTCGGATAAGCGGCTGGGCGCGAACGCTGGAGGGATTAACCCCATTACAATCTCCATGATAAAGCGGGATACATTATATTGTTGCTCTTCGTCGAGGGTATATCGCTCGCGAAGAACGGTTGCGATGTATTCCGGGGCTTCAAAGTCGCTTATTAGGCTACGCACCTCATTAGGGAGTGCCTCAATCGAAAACGTGCGCTCGCGCAGCTTGCTTTGGTCGAGCGTTTCAATGGGCGAAATCAATGTAGGAAGAAGAGACATTATGGAAAGATGTCACGATTAATTACATCCGTCATGTCTGGTCGTGATGTGAGGAGACGATCCTTCGCGCGTGCTCGTTTTTTGCCCGCCGGGTACGTAACGTCGAGCGCTTCCTGTAGAATCGGTAGATTCGCAGCATTGTTCATAAATGCTTCGGGCAGGTCAAAAATATTCTCAGGTTTTTTGAGGATCGGAGCAAATGCTCGCGCGAGATCAGTCGCCCGTGCACCTGGTGCTGGAAGGCGCTGTAAGTAGTCAAATACAAGAACTGGGTCTTTCATGCTTAGTGCTTCTAAGTAGGCAGCTTGCTCTCCTCGGTCAGGCGTAGCACCGGCTGCGGGTCGGAAGTAAGGGTCGAGCAGCTCCCCTATCTTAACTGGAGTGACAGCAGGTAGCGATTCGACGGATGCTAAAATTCCATCTTTAACTTCTTGGCGTTTTTCTTGATCTTTTTTCTTTTTCTCTCTAAGTGCATTGCGAGCAGAATTCTTTACTTTGTCGTCGAAGGCCTTCTTTGCGCCTTCATTTGGATAAAGATTCTTTGTTCGAGCGATTTCGGCCGGGGTCATAAATGGGTCATTTCTTTCCACGAGCATTTCACGAGCGGCAATAGCAATGCTGCGATTAGCGCTGCTGGCTTGTCGCTGTAAATACATTGATTTTTGCGCATCGTTCATTTGCGAGGTAGCCGTCTTGAGCCGAGTTTGTTCCGCGCTTACTTTCTTCGCGGTCAAATCTTGAACTGCTTTATCGGCGCCATACACGCCCATGGCGGATTGCTTTTCCGCCAGCTTTTCCTCGTAGGTCTTAGACTGCAAATATGATGGCATAGCGAGGAAGGTGCTGTCCGAGATCCCCTGCTTCATCTTTGCGATTCGGGCTTCACCAGTAGCTTTCACTGACTCATAAGCGCCCTGTGCTCCAGAGTATTTCGCTAGACCACTCGCTGCTGTTGTGAGGCCAAAGTTGGATTTCTCATCGACGCCTATTCTCGACGCGATTGCGCCAAATGCCGTGCCCGCCATCTTGCTATACCCGAATGCTGTTTCCCGTGCCCATTGAGCGCCCCCCATAAATATGAATGCAGTGATGAAGTAGAAGAGTACAATACCCAATTGACCCATGAAAAACGGCATCTGAGCGCCGCTCATACTTGCCAGAAGCGTGCCGCGTTGTTCGAGCACAAACAATCCAATATAAATCACAAAAAGATAGAGCGGTGTGAAGAGTGCCCATCCAATCATGTTGTCGCGCCACTTACCAAAGAGAGTTGAGCCTGGCATAGCTATCGAGAAAAATGCCATTGCTGACGTTGAGAGGAGAAACCATCCCGCAGGAATACGCGCAACCTGGAAGATGATGATCGATGAAAACGACAACACGATGGCCAGCATCATGATAAGACCCAAGATATTGCTCAGGAATAGATTTACTTGCCCTTGTAAATCATTTGGGCCCGAGGGCGCTGTAATAGACCATTTGCCATCTAATATCATCGAAGTATAGAATCGAGCGTATTGGCCGGCATCCATAAGAATTGACTCGGGAGCATCGACTACTTTGGTGCCGCATTGAATGGTTCCCCCGTTTTTAATGGCCATTAATTCACACGATGCCTGCTCGGCTTGCGCTTTTTCCGCCGCCGCTTTTGCCTTAGCGTCTTTGTCGGCGGCAACTATCAATTCATTTTTATGCATAGCGACTCCCTCGTTGTAGCATTCCACTGGCGGACGATTCGCTTCGAGGCACTTTTTCATGACGGGGATTGCAGCGCGTGCTGCCTGGCCAAGTGCCGTGTCATATTGCGATGCAGCTACCCAAGACTGAATGCCAGTGAGGTTGGCAGCTGAAAGATTACTCGATTCTGGAAAGTCTACAGAAACGGTGGGATATTGCTGTGCGCTTGTTCCAGCAATGACAGCGGCAAAATTGAGATTTTCGGCAATTTTTTTGCCAAAATCGCCAACTCCTATTGCCTTGAGTATGTAGCTGCCAGATGCGTTGCCAGCCCATATCATCGCTTGCCCAATGGGGAGACTAAAATTAATCAAAATCGCAGCCAAGATGACATTGGTGAGTGCTTCCTTCCAGAAATAGGGCTTTAAGCCTTTTGGGGCGATAGAGTTGAAGATGGTACTAAATGCAATGATGATGAAAAAGATAATAAACAGCGAGTTGCAAATATCGCGAAAGATTTTCCAGACCATATAGACAGCTGCTCCCCCGTACGACATCTCAAGATGGATGACGTCTTGCAGGAGTTGACCCGATGTAATGAGAAGCTTCACAATTGCCGCTTGAATAATTTCAATGACGGCATTAAAAACGCTCAAAACGGTCGCCATCGCCCCCTCGCCAAATGCGTGCGCTGGTTGAGGCCAGATGATGATCAGGAGAAGCAGGATAATAGAAGATGCCTTGCGAAAATTCATATCTAGTTTTGAACACCAGACTCACATTGCGCTACGGGCGCTCCCCCATCGGTGCGTGCGTAACCATCTCCAGTAATGACGTCGTAGGAAATGGTCAGGCCATCGGCGCTGATAATAACAATTTCATCGTCTTGGCTTGGATGAGGAGTGCAAACAGAGCTGAAGTCGCTGCAAATTGCCGCAAGTACGAGACGGTAGTCGACGCCTGGCGCAATTTGGCTTGACCCAGTCACAAAAAATTCGGGGTGCTTGGACCGGGCGCGCTCAATCGCCGGAGCAAGAACGCTCGAGGCGATCCTCTGGGCGTCTGGGTTGTCTTTGACGCAGGTGCATTGCGCGTTGCCACCGGTGCATGTTGGATCATTGGGGTTGGTGCCAGTAACGGGAGTGGCAATGGGAGTGAAGTTTGCTTCATCAAATTCGGAGCCAAGCTCAAGCTTGAGCGGAAGCGGTTTGTTCATGAGCCCCAAGATACGGACTTGCAAGCGCGCGCCGAGGTCGGTCATGCCAACATAATTCTCTCCATTTGATTGGAGCATCTTATTATAATTTGCCGTAATATCTGCCATACGAGAGTCCCGGACTGCACCTGGTGGCAATGCGATGCCATCGTAGCTAATGCACTTACCATTGGGGTCTTCGTTGCAACTTCCCGACGCGTACGTGGGCAGAAATCCCCCACCGGCAATTAGTTGTTCTTTGGCAGCGGATACAGCGGCTTCTCTTTGCTTTTTTTGTTCTTCCTCGGCTAATCTCACAAAGCCGTTAAAGTTATTCTGAGGCTCGATGAGTTTGGAGAGAAATTCGTAGGAACCTGTATCGAACTCTTGCGTAGGAAGTGTGCATCCGCCTACAAGAGTAAATGGAGTATCAGCAGACACCTGCATGTCAGAAGCGTTCATGAGCGGAGGGGTCTCGATGTATTCTCTAGGAACTTCAAAATAGCGATACACTTCTTCCTTGAAATACGGGCAAATCTTCGTGTTAGACAGAATTGTCCAGAATCGCCGCTTCCCCTCTTTATCTGAGGCTGTGTTGGCGGTCTCAATCCAGTTCGTCGCATAGGCGGGAGCGCCACCGGGGCCGTTTTCAAGGATGTTTTGGTCCACGGTGTCTCCAGTGAATTTGAGTGCGTAAAGAGATGTACAGCTCGCTAAGAATGATGACTTGAGAGAATCCTTCCAATTTAATTTGAGATATGATGTCACATCACTTGCAATCGGCTTCTTGCAATCAATGCCTCCTCCTGTGCAGCTACCAAAAACGCACAAATTATTAAGGAAGCTTTCAGCGCGGCATACAAGATACGAAGCCATTTGATCTTTGTATGCGCGTAACGCGTCAGAGACTAATTCAGTGGCGACTCTCGTAAGTTTTTTGTCGAGTTGCCCTTGAAAGAGCGTAAAGATATCCCCTTTGCATGCCTGATACTTGCCCCCATTGAGTCCTGCTTCTGCAATAATTTGTCCGACGCTCAAACTACTTGGTGGTTGGCCATTTTTAAATTCGATTGGTTGAGCTGCACGAGTGAGTGTTAGTCCCAGCAGCGCGCCAAGATACGTAAACGCGCACACGTAGAGGATGAGAAGTGTCGTGGAGGTAAGTCGAGAAGTTCTCATGGAAGTGCACTTGTTACCTGTCTCGTGAACGATTCCGTTATTTGCGCCGATGTTTCTGAGGCTAGCGTATGAAGCACTTGGAGCGACAAGAGCCCCTGCACGGGGTCTTTCGTGATAGTGCGTATCATTCGATATTGCTGTTGGGCACCGCGGAGATACTGAATGAGCGATGTGTGAAACGAGACAAGCGATGTGGGCACTCGAACGGACTTGATCGCGTTGACGCGTTCGTTGTATGCGCTGATTTCATTATCAATTGCATGAATGAATGCCGTGTACTTCTCCGGGTTGCTTGTATCGAGGCGGGGCAAGTCTTCGATTTGAATATCACGAATCGTTTCTAGAACGGCGAGCTCGTTTGCCTGAATTTCAGGCATCATTTGCGTGAGGATGCGTGACATCGCGGCACTGTATTGGATTGTGCTCGCGCTTCCCGCGGGAGCTTTAGCAATAGAATCCAGGTCGATTGCTGTGTTCGCGTCATATTGCTGGAATAGTAGATCGATTAATTTTTGGACGGATGCTTCATAGGTCGCGCTATTA
>JAGOPO010000005.1:30915-32131 GCA_017992005.1 Minisyncoccota bacterium | reverse complement strand
GCTTTTCTTGGATTCAATAACCCACTCGATGCCATACCGATCTCGAAACATGCCGAAATAGGTTCCCCACGCACTGTCGCTCATGGGTGCTTCGACCTGCCCTCCATGTGAGAGGCCCTCGAACAGCCTGTCGGCTTCTTGCGTGTTGTCTGCGGTGACATGGATCTTGCTTCGGTTCTCCTGCTCGTTCACCACTCCCATGAATGAAGGCACATCATTGCCGATGAGTGTATTGGCGCCGGAGATGGGGAGAATAATTTGCATGATTTTTTCGGCGTCCTCTTGAGCAACGGGAAATTCTGGGCTTGCAAGATCTTTGAGTCGAATGATACTCGTAAAGTCTCCGCCAAAAACAGATTTATAGAAGGTGAAGGCTTCTTCGGCATTTCCATTAAAGTTGATCCAAGGGCTCAGTGTGGGCATGGTGATGTGATTATAGTTACTACGTTTGCTAGCTGCAGTATACAGGAGGTACTATCTATTGGGAGCTCTTCATGAGTGCGATGCTTCGTTTGATAAGCTTGCGTATCAATCCTAGTGGCAATTTCTCGGACACTGAAAAGCTAATAATCGATTTGGTCGTTCGATACCCTGCCACGTCGTCGGCGAAGTCGTGGATCGCTGGCGGCCGAACGTGTAACCGAACGCATGGCTTCTTATAACTAAACCAGGCAAACATACCAGCATAGCTGTAGCCAAGATCGAGCGAATAGCCGGGCATATCAAAATAATCCATGCGCTCCCTCGCAGAAGGTGCGGCCTTTTTGATGGCGGCTCGCATTGCATTCAACAAAGGTTGGGCATCCTTGGGGCATGATGCAATGTAATCGCGAACCGATTGTCGCTTGGGTGTATCAGACATGGAGCTATAGTACCAAATAGTGAAGTTGAATTCATCTACTCAAACAGTCTGTGGTTTTTTTAAAAAAATCCCTCACGGTGCACGTGAGGGATGAGGGTGGGGCAGGCTAGCGGAGCAGATGGAAGGGGATTCGAATGCGCCCCGGAACTGCTAAATCTGCTTCCCACCAGGCGACGACGACCACACGAGGATTAGTGTCGCCGCGGACACCAATGTCATCAAGGTATCGCTGGACTGCGATCGCCTCCAACTCCGACATTACCATAATATCGAGTGGGATGGCGTCGGCCACGATGCGCCTGATTAACGCAGCAAATTCTTGAACGCGCTTCCGTCGAATTTCAAGTAGCTCAG
>JAGOPO010000005.1:0-30815 GCA_017992005.1 Minisyncoccota bacterium | reverse complement strand
TACCTGTAGAGATACGATGTTCGCGCCCAGCCCCAACCGGCTAGCCGATCGCCACATTGCTCAAAGTAATGGAGATCGTGGCCTGGCTCGAGCGTGTGCTCTGAGCCATCATGGACAACGACGGTCAGTAGCGGGGCCTCGACTCCTTGAATCGCAATGCGTCGAACGACTTGGTCTCTGTCTGCTTGCGTTGGATGCAGGTTGAAGATTGAAACCTCGCCCCACCCTGGCTCGAGAGCGTGCGAGACGTTATGAAATCCGTTCTCTTGGAGAATCGCTACCACTTCGTCAGGCGTCATGTCGCGCAAATCGATTTTGATGCGTCGCGCGTCAGTGCCTGCTTCGTTCGTCTCACTATCCATGGCTATACTCTCTTTCTCTGCAAGCACAGTGCCGTAGCCTTGCGGGCAACTACAAATAGATGACGTAATAGGGCATGCCGCCCGGCATGGAGCTCCACAAGGAGCGTGGCACTTGGCATCTGACTTTGCCAATGCCTTTGCCAAGCTGCAACAGCTGCTCCATCCGCAGGTGCAGGTCCGTCCACTGATTGCCGTGTTTATCAGTGCAGGCATTCAGAAACGACCACCCACCACCGCCTGAACTCTTGAATTCATCGGGAAGCTCACCGAGTAGAGCTTCGATTTCGGCGCGATGGTTCTCCAGTCGTTCGGAATGGAACCCAAATGTGTGGACGACGCCCTCGGCTAATCTGCGATAGCTCGTGTCCTCGCCTTCTTTGAAGAGGCAATCCAGAAAGATCTCAATGACCCGCTCGGCACTCAAAACCGCTTTTTCACTCATCTCGTATCTCCTTCTGTGCGTGATAATACAATACGAATAGTGTACTTGTCAATTACCGATGAGTTGCTGATCGCTACCTGCGAGGTGGGCTCACCGGTGCCGAACCGCAGCGGATTAGTTGGCGGTCGCCTTGTCGGTGACGGAGAGTGCTCTGGCAACCGCAAGCGCTATCTGCTGATTGGTGAGGGAAGAGAAATCAGGTTCGTGATCCGTGAAGTCGGTTGCAGGAATGACACCATCGGTGTCTTCAGTCACCGTCCCATCTGCATCAATCAAGAGAGATTTGCGGGAATATGTTGCATCGTAGAGAAATATTCCAAACGATGCCCTTCCGTGGTCGAGGCCAAACACGACAACGCCCAATCGCTGTCCAAGAATCGTTACGGGGAGCATGTTTTGTGCACCGACATGTCCTTCGGGCATTTCCTGTGCCAGAAAAGCGTAAAAATCTTTGAGTTCTTGCGTTGGCGAGAGTTCAGTAGTTGGTCGTTCGTGATTCATGATGAGAATGAGTTATGGGATGATAGAACCATTTGGAGGAAAAACAATCCCAGTTTGATCACAAATAAATTGTCTCCATGTATTGAGAGTTCAACGACCAGTCCTTTTGTAAGTCGGCATTCTGCACTGCCTCAGTTCGTGCTTGAGGGCTCATAATAATCGCCACCTTCTTGAGGATCGAGCGGTTCATGTATGATTGAGCATGTATGAGGATGCCTTGAAGACGTGCCAGCTCTTGAGGATCTTTCAAATCGGTGAAGTGGACGACCTCATAGCCATGTCGGCTTAGAAGGTAAGTGAGATCCTCTGATAAACTATCAGCAATAATCCGTAAGCAATTATGTTGACCGGAACCTTCCTCAGACCATTCAATAATATTTCGCAGAGCTGACTCACCAGACAATTGTTCACTTTTTGTTTTTGGTTGCTCACTCATATAGTGTAATCAGTAGAGATACTCATTTGTCGCGGGGCTTGGATTCACCGTCGGTCAAAGTGTCGCCGCCGCTCCACTTTGCCTCACAGCTCCGGCTCTCGCGGTGACGACTACTATCGTCACAACGCTCCGAGCGTCGAATCCAAGCCTACCACTCATCGGTCGAAAACAAAACACCCACAGGGGTGTCTTGTTTTCGATTGCTGTCTGTCTGGGACGATGTTGGAACTTCTATTCGTAGGTATCGGGCGTTCGTGGATGAAACTGAGATTGAATCATGGCGTCATGTGTAGCCGACTCGGCTTTTGTGAATTCAGAAATATCGACTCCGAAACTTACACGACTGACTGATGAGTTTTTGAGTTCGGTTGATGCTGACCCGCCAATTTCTGCAATACCCCAGACCTTAATGCCTCCGCCACCCTTTCCGGTATCAGTAGATTCAACGGTTACCGCGACGTCGAACTCTAATGCCGTACGATGCTCCTTCACTCCTTTAAATCTGACCTCCCTTTTCGTTTCCACATTTGCCTCAGTAACTGCTTGGTCAAGGTCTATAATGACCTTCTTCACGAATTCTTTTAGTTCCATAGGATTCTTTATTATATTTTAGAAGCGGTCTGAACCACTACGCATTGAGACGACGGTAAATACAACATTATCATTTCAACTTTTCAGAAATTTCCGCCAATTGTTTTTTGACTGAAGCATCGCGAGCGGCTTTTGTATCCATTTCGATTTTTTGTTCGAGTATCAGTTCAATGGAAAGCTTGAGCACTGGAAAGTACGCCAAACATTCGGCTTCGGTAAGTTCATGAACTCCCTTGCTGAGAACTCCATAAGCACTTTTCATCTCGACGAGTTGTGAAGGTAGCTGCGCCGATAGTCGCTCCACCTTTTCTGCCATCCTCAGAACACGAAAGTCGTCTTCGCTAATTCCCAGGTCTTTATGATTTTCCCGATAAGTTGCGAAGATAAGATTTTCGAAGATTCTGCGAAGGTAAATTAGTGAGCCGGCACCAGCACCGTGAGCTGCGAGACCAATTGCCTTTTTAAATGTTGATAAGTCTTCACGGGGGAGAAGCTTGTCGTATTTCTTGCCAATATCAGCGAACTGAATATCAGCTAGGGATGGTTGCTGACCTAGTTTTACAATCACGTCGTTGTCAACGTAAACAAGAAATCGAAGAACATCCGTCTCTTTGCGTTTGCATTTGAGCGTAACGAGATAGTATTTTTTCTTACCCCAAGCATCCACTTTGCTGTCGGACGCCTCCTGCGCTTCGATGGTGTAAGTTGTGTCTATACGGCTGACCGGGTTATATGCATCGACGTCTCCTTGTAGCAACTTTTCACCGACTCGTGAGAAAGGAATTTCATCGTAAAGTCCGGTTTCAAAATAAAAGCGATGCCTGTCGACATCTTTGACTATTGGCATTTCTTCATCCTCGGCAAATTCTCTTGTATCGTCTTCGGCCATTTTTTTGAGAAGAAGCTGTCGTGTGAGTCTTCTTTTTAACACGGTGATTGTAGTAGATTTGACATCTCTTGCAATCATCGCAAAGACTCCAAAAAACGCTCAACTATCGTACTTGCTGCGGGGCTTGGATTCACCTTACGCTCTCGGACTTGCCGTCGCAAGCCCTCGGCTTCAGGCTCCGGCCCTCACGGCATCATCTGTTGACGATGCATCGCTCCGGGCTTCGAATCCAAGCCTCTCATAGACACGATACAAAAACACCTCCCGCATGGGAGATGTTTTCGTATATGCTGCGGGGCTTGGATTCGAACCAAGATAAACGGCTTCAAAGGCCGCTGTCCTACCATTAGACGACCCCGCAATAGAACCGCAAAGACGTGATTACTATACGGCAGAAGAGGACTTTTGTCGATTCAGATGTTGGGAGTTGCGATTGATGCTGATTCGGGTACGATGAGGATATCTATGTCTGAATTCTATTCTGCAAAGCGGGGAAGTGCGTGGAACTACGGGGGAGCCAATTGGAAGCTGAGTCGATCAAAAATTGATCTGTTCATGTCCTGCGCGCGCTGTTTCTATATCGACAACAAGCTTGGGGTCAAGCGTGTGCCCGGATTTCCCTTCAATATCAACAGCGCTGTCGACCATCTCTTGAAACAGGAGTTTGACGGCTATCGCGTGCGTGGTGAGCAGCACCCGCTCCAGATCGAGTATGGCATCGATGCCCGTCCTATGGCGCACGATGAGCTCGATGAGTGGCGGCGCAATTTTGGCGGTATCACGCATCGTCATAAGCCCACGGGGCTACTGGTATCGGGCGCCATTGATGATTTGTGGATCAACGGCAAGCAGGAGTACATCGTGGTTGACTACAAGGCGACCGCCAAGGAGCAGCCCGTGACGGCGCTCGATAACGCCTGGCACGATGGATACAAACGACAGATGGAGATCTATCAGTGGCTCCTGCGTCGCAATGGTCTCACCGTATCGGACACGGGATACTTTGTGTACTGCACCGGCAAGATGGACCGACAGGCATTTGATAAACGAATTGATTTTGATGTGCATCTCATTTCGTACACGGGACGCGACGGGTGGGTGGATGGGGTAGTGGGGCAAATCAAGGAGTGCCTCGAGGGTGATGAGATGCCTGCGTCGGGACCGTCGTGTGACTGGTGTGCCTATACCCATGCACGTGGACAAGTAGAACAAGAGTGAGATAATACGCGTATGATCAAAGAATACATCGCGTATCTCCGTGATAACCCACAACGTCTTTGGTTTAAGCGAAAGCTCTACGGATGGGGATGGACACCCGCCACGTGGCAGGGATGGCTTGCGGTGGCGCTCTACATTGTTGCGATTACACTTGAGGCACGATCGTTTTCAGCGGGCGACACGGGCTCAACGGGTGCATTCATTGCGCGTGTCGTGGTTGCGACATTTCTCTTGATCGGTCTTTGTTTTGCGAAGGGTGAGCGTTCACGATGGCAGTGGGGTCAGCAGAAGGAGTAGTGTCGTAATTATATTGCAATGCACAAATCAACATCTGGCGGCGTCTACGGAGTGGGTATGATCGGGGCAGCGGTATTTTATATTCAGCAAGCGGCGTCGTTTGGCGCCGGTGTAGTCGGCTTTTTGAAGGCACTCGTATGGCCTGCCTTTCTCGTGTACGGCTTATTGAGCTTCTTGGGGTAAATGGCTGATTGTATTTTCTGCAGCATTGTCCGCGGTGAGTCGCCAGCGCACATCATCTGGCAGGATGAGAAGCATCTAGCGTTCTTGTCTATCTTTCCGAATACGGAGGGATTTACGGTGGTCATACCAAAAGAGCACTATCCGAGCTACGCATTCGCGCTGCCTGATGCTGTGCTCGCGGATTTGGTGCTGGCTGCCAAGAAGGTGGGAACTCTGCTCGATGCGAAGCTCGATGATGTCGGACGCACGGGGATGATATTTGAGGGGTTCGGTGTCGATCACGTCCATGCAAAGCTCGTGCCGATGCACGGTACAAAATCACCCAATTGGAAGCCGCGTAATTCCAATGTCTCAACGTACTTCACTGCCTACGAGGGATACCTCTCATCGCATGACGCAGCTCGTGCAGACGATACGAAACTGTCTGAGTTGGCAGCAAAAATAACATCCTAATTCGCATATGTTCGACCAAATCAAGCAGTTGATGGAGATGAAGAAGATGCAGGAGCAGATCAAGAGCCACATGGTATCGGTTGATCGTCAGGGCGTGTCGCTGACGATGCGAGGGGATTTTGAAGTGACAAGTCTTCAGCTGAGCGAATCACTCGACGTCACAACGCAATCATCGGTTGTGCTCGCGCTCATGCGTGAGGCACGTGAAAAGCTTCAAAAGGTCATGGCGCAAACATTTGCAGGCGCGCTCCGTCAATAACTGTTATTTCTATGATCGTGCCACTGTACGCACAATTACTCGGAGTCCATATCATCTCCATGGTGGTTGGTATGGGCGCCGTACTTGTCGTTGATACGTTTGGTCTTCTCTGGCTGATGCGGCGCGTTGAGCTCGCATTTGTGATGCGGGTCGCAGAGGTGACACAAAAATTGATCTGGCTCGGTTGGACTGGCTCGGTGGTATCTGGCACGGCTCTCTTGCTACAAAAGGGATACGTCGACGAGCTGACGATGATCAAGATTGCGCTCGTCGCTGCTCTGGGGCTCAATGGCATCGCGCTGCACATGCTCAAGGGCGCGCTCTCGCGAGTGCGGGGCAATGATGTGCCGCTGCGTCTTCAGATGCGTATCGCACTCACCACGATGGTGTCCCAAGTAGGTTGGTGGGGCGCCATTATCATCGGTTGGCTCCATAGTCATGTGAGCCATGAGATTAATTACCCTTCACATCCCATTGTGGTGATCACTGTCGCCTGTTCGGTGATCCTTGTGTTATTGATATGCGAGCGCTTTGTAGTTCGGTACACGAGCAAATCGTGATAGGATACCCGCTATGACTTCTCTACTTACCACAGGACAGCAAGCTCCGGATTTTGCGCTTCCCAATCAAGATGGCGTTGAGTGCCGACTCTCATCGTATCGTGGATCGTGGGTGCTCATTTATTTTTATCCACGCGACAACACGCCCGGCTGCACCCAGCAAGCATGCGGTATTCGAGACTCGTTTCCCGATTTTTCAAAGAGCAAGGTGACGGTGTTGGGGATTAGCACTGATTCAGTTGTATCGCACAAGAAATTTGCAGAAAAGTATACGCTACCATTCAATCTGCTCGCTGACACCGAGAAAGAAGTCGTACGAGCATACGGCGTCTGGGCTCCCAAGAAATTTATGGGACGTGAGTTCTTGGGGGTGCAACGCACATCGTTTCTCATCGATCCCGCGGGTGTCATCGCAAAGATCTACGAAGGTGTGAAGCCTGCCCTCCATGCGCAGGAGGTGCTTCACGACATGGAGTCTCATGTCTAAGCACGACATCACACAGCTGCGCCTCACCAGCCAGCTCTTATCGAGTCACACGTTGACGACCTGTTTAGATGTCGTGACGTGGATGGGCGCCATGCAAGCGCAAGACTATGCGGGGTCAATGTGGGCCATCGGTGCGCGTCTTCCCGAGGGGCACGTTGATGATGTGGCGGATGCGTTTGAGCGTGGACAGATCGTGCGTACGTGGCCGATGCGTGGCACACTCCATATCATCGCAGCCACCGATGCGCGTTGGATGCTGACGTTGCTTACGCCACGGGTGCTTTCAGCGTATGGCTATCGTATGCGTTACCACGGCATCACGCTGGATGTCTACGCAAAGGCACGCAAACTATTTGAAAAAGAATTTCAGTCCGGAGGTTTGCGCACACGCGAAGAGCTCTATGCTGTTCTTGAGCGAGGCGGCATTGCAACTGCAAATAGTTTGGGGCTGCATATTATTGGTCGCCTGGCGCTCGAGCAGGTCATTTGTGGGGGTCCTCGGAGGGGTAGCCAGCCAACGTATGCTGCCTTTGATGCGTGGATCCCCAGTGCACCTACCAAAACGCGCGACGAAGGGCTCCATGACATTGCAATACGCTATCTACGCGGTCACGGGCCTGCACAGGCGCAGGATCTATCGTGGTGGGCGGGACTGAGCTTGGGTGATGCGCGACGCGCAATCACGATGGCGTCCAGCGAGCTAGAATCGTTTACTCACAAGGACCGCGTATTCTATTACTGCCCCATGCCATCGGTGGGCCCCATGCCCTCGACGCTACTGCTTCCGCCATTTGATGAATACGTCGTGGGGTATAAAGATCGATCCGATTGTATGGATCTTGCGCATGCTCCGTTGGTCAATCCGGGAGCAAATGGTATGTTGGGTGCTGTTGTGGTTGATCACGGCCATCTCGTGGGTACGTGGAAGAAGGCAACCAAGAAATCAGACAAGCCCATCATCGTAACTCCGTTTGAGCAGCTATCGAGTAGCGTTGAGCGCGGTATCCCGAGTGTCGTTGAGCGATATCAAGCATTTATGAACCACGCATGAACATAACATCGGCAACCTTCTCCCGCGGTATTATCGGTACCGACGACATCATCTACGATGGCAAGCGCCAGATCGCTTTTGTGGGGCGATCAAATGTGGGCAAATCAAGTCTCATCAACGCTCTCACGGGGCAGGATGATTTGGTGAAGGTGGGTAAGAAGCCAGGCAAGACCACCGAGATCAATTTCTTTTTAATTAATTCGACGTTCTATTTTGTGGACCTTCCGGGATATGGCTATGCGCAGCTGGCGCCCGTCGAGCGCGAAAAAATTCGCAAGCGCATGCTCTGGTACGTGATGGAATCGGGGGCACATCCGAGTTTGGTGGTGATTGTCCTTGATGCACGCGTGGGGTGCACGGAGTTTGACCAGGAGATGATGCAAGTGCTGCGAGATCAGCAACAGCCGTTTGTGATAGCGGCAAATAAGATCGATAAGCTCAACCAGAAAGATCTGTCGCACCAGCTCACTGCCATCACTGCCAGCGCTCAAGGGGCGACGGTCGTGGCGTGCTCAACGACGCACGAGAAGGGTATTCGTGAGCTCCTTGGTGTGTTTGACGCGGCGCTGCGGTAAATCTGTACGAGATACAAAATTCGTGCTATAGTTACTCTCTTTTTGATTGCACGATGACTCCCGGAGAATCTATCATTCGCTTTGAAGATGTGTCGTTTGAGTTTGGACACGCCAAGCCCATCCTAACGGAGGTGAGTTTTTCGATACGACGCGGTGCGAAGCTCACGATCATGGGCCAGAATGGTGCAGGCAAGAGCACTTTGTTCCAGCTCATCACCGGCGATCTAGCGCCAGAGTCAGGGCAGATACATCGAGCGGCGAATCTTCGAATCGCTATTGCGCGGCAGGTCATTCCTCGCACTCAGTTGGACCTGACGGTGCGCGAATTTTTTGAGGCGTGTTTTACGCAGAAGGTATACGACATTGATCCTCGCATCGACGCCGTGCTCGAGGTGGTCAATCTTCACGCGCCACACGATAGAATCGTGCGCTCGTTCTCGGGTGGTCAGCAGGCAAGACTGCTTTTGGCGTCGGCGCTTATTCAGGATGCTGATGTGGTACTTCTTGATGAGCCAACCAACAACCTCGACGCAGAAGGTATTGCGCATCTGCGCACGTTTCTCATCGGATATCGCAAGACGTGTATCGTGATATCGCACGACGCTGACTTTTTGAATGCATTCACCCAGGGCGTGCTCTACTTGGATCAACGCACGCGAGCGATCGAGCAGTATCAAGGAAACTATTTTGATGTGGTGGATCAAATCGCCGCTCGTATCGAAAAGGAAAATAGTAAAAACGCACGGCTTGCCAAGGAAGCCATCGAGAAAAAGGAGAAAGCCAACTTTTTTGCGATGAAAGGTGGCCGACTGCGTTTGCTGGCCAAGCGTATGCGTGAAGATGCGGAAGAGATGGAGAGTGAACAGGTGGATGTACGCAAAGAAGATAAGACGATCCGATCCTTCACAATCCCGGCGCAGGAGGGCATTATTGGCGACGTACTCAGGCTAACCTCTGTGCAAGTCATTCGGAATCACACGCCCCGACAGCAAGCGGTGAAAATCACCCTCCAAAAGAATCGGCACCTGCTCCTTGCTGGCCCCAACGGTATCGGCAAGAGCACGCTCCTAGAATCATTGGCAACTCAGAAAGCGCCCGGTGCGCAGGTGACCACTGGTGTCACTATCGGATACTATCGACAAGATTTTTCGACCTTGAACTTTGAAGATACCGTGTACGCTTCGCTAAAGTCAGCTGCACCTGAGCATGATGAACAGCAACTGCGTTCGATTGCTGCCAGCTTCCTGATTGAAAAAGATTCATTTGGCACAAAAATAGGAAGTCTTTCAGAGGGACAGAAGGGGCTTGTCGCTTTCGCTCGTTTAGTTCTTCAGAGACCCGGTCTTCTCATTCTTGATGAGCCAACCAATCACATAAACTTTCGCCACCTGCCCGTGATTGCAGCGGCGCTCAACGAATATCGGGGAGCCATGATACTCGTAAGTCACGTGCCGGAATTTGTTGAGCAAATTCGCATTGATGAGGTACTCGAACTCTCGTAGTGGTGGTGTATACAGATAGCTGAAATAGCTGTACGATACTCACTAGAAAGATTGCACCTATGAAGACTCGTCGAGCTTCACCCTGTGTAATAGCGCGGTAAACTAATACAACCACAATATGAACACAGGATACATCAAGAAGAAGATGGAAGGAAAAGATTTCGGATTCATCGCAGTAGAGGGTGGTACGAAGGATTTTTTCTTTCACCGAAATGAGGTCACAGATCCAGTAGGATTTGACGGACTCGTTGGAGAGGATAAGGACAAAGGTATCAAGGGAGACCAGGTCACCTTTGACACCCAGGAAGATTCCAAGGGTCGTGGCATGAACGCAGTCAACGTCAAAAAGGCGTAACAATTGCTCCGTCGGCAGCCAGGGGGCGGTGAAAGCCGCCTCTTGGCATGCAACATAACACATGGATTACGACGTACTCGTTATTGGTGGTGGAGCATCCGGTATGATGGCAGCTGGGCGTGCTGCGGAGCGTGGTCTTCGCGTTCTCCTTATCGAAAAAAATACACATCTCGGGCGAAAGTTGTCGATCACTGGTGGTGGGCGATGCAATATCACCAATGGGGAGCCGGATGAGCATCGGCTTCTCGATCATTACGGCGATGCAAAGCCTTTTTTATATTCTTCCTTCGCTCAGTTTGGCGTACGTGACACATTTTCCTTTTTTGAACAGCGCGGTCTGCCGCTTCGTGAGCAAGCGCATCGTCGCGTCTTCCCTGAGAGTGAGAACGCCGAAGATGTTGTGCGTGTGCTCGAGCAGTATTTGCAGGCTCATCACGTCGACATTTGGTGCGGCAGAGCGGTTGAAAACATTCATATCATTGACAGGGTGATAACTGCGGTCAGTGCTGGTGGGAAGCGCGTGACAGCGACATCGTATGTGTTGGCTACGGGTGGCTTCTCACATCCTGAAACGGGTTCCACCGGTGACGGTTTTTCATGGCTCAGTATGCTGGGTCACCGTGTGCATGCTCCGACGCCTACGCTCGCGCCACTCGTGGTTGATGATTCCTGGGTACATGCTATGGCGGGCACCACGCTTCGCGATGCTCGCATTACGTTCTTTCTCAACGGAGAAAAGAAGAGCAGTGTTCGAGGTGACATACTCTGTACGCATGTTGGTGTGTCGGGTCCGTTGATCCTCAATCAGGCGGGCATGGTTTCCGACCTGCTCCACGAGGGAGCCGTCACGGCCCAGATAGATGCATATCCCGCAGAGGATATCGGAGCGCTTGATTCGAGA
Source organism: Minisyncoccota bacterium (assembly GCA_017992005.1). Taxonomy (GTDB): domain Bacteria; phylum Patescibacteriota; class Minisyncoccia; order 2-02-FULL-40-12; family GWA2-44-9; genus JAGOPO01. The sequence goes on along the minus strand of JAGOPO010000005.1, from coordinate 19,753 downwards.
ATAGTAAGCGTCTTCGACGCCAATAAAAACAAATTGCTCAAGAATGTGTGGAATGAGATAGCGCCATTGGGTAGCGGCGCGGCGTTGCCGGCGTTACTCACGGGTCTTTCGCCAGAAGAAAAAGTACACAGCATCACCAAGGAGCAGCGCAGGAGTATTGTGGACCTCTTAAAGGCACTTCCGGTGACCATTCAGGGATTGATGGGATACGAGAAGGCGGTGATCGCTGACGGGGGTGTGCTGTTGGATGAAATCGACATGCGTACGATGCAATCGAAAAAGATACGCAATCTCTATGTAACGGGGGACTTACTGCATATTCGCAGACCGTCAGGAGGGTACTCATTGCAGCTGTGCTGGACGACAGGATTTGTCGCCGGCAACCACGTTGGGAATATTGACAAATAACATGAAATAATGCATACTTAGTAGTACGTAATTTATCTCATGAACGATTTTCAACGAACACCTCGGTTTGGCGGTAAGCGATCTGGCGGATTTGCACGACCACAGGGCCAGGTCTTTCAGGCAACGTGCGCGCAATGCGGCAAGGCGTGCGACGTTCCTTTTCGGCCAAACGGGCAGCGACCGGTGTATTGCCGAGATTGCTTTCGAGGCGTAAACGCGACGAGCGATGTTCGCCGTCCACAGCCACAGATGCCATACCAAAGCGCACCTCGTTGGCGAGCGCCACAACCAATGCCAGCCACGATCCCGACTCCTCGCGTGGTTGAACAGAAGCCCGATCACCGTATCGATGAGATCATGCACAGTATTTCAAAGATTCAGAGCAAGCTTGATAAAATACTTCTCGAACTCGCAGTCAAAGATGCTCAATCGAAGGTGCCGGCTATTGATGCTGTAATCAAAAAGATCGCCAAGCGAAAATAGGAGTATACTAGAGGCATGAATGTTGTCTCACTCCTTCGTCAGTACAAACTAGGACCCTTTAGTCTGTTTGATTTTGCGGCATCACTCATCGTGGTGTATCTTGTCGCGCCCTATGTGCAGCGGGCGTTTGCGCGAATCAATATTGGGATTACACGCGAAAGTCTACTGTGGTTTACCGTACCAGTGAGTGTGCTAGCGCACATCGCTGTTCAAACACCAACGCCACTCACGGTTATGGTGCTCGATACTCATGGCGGTGTGGTTGCTAAAGTAGCGACGCTTGCGATGCTGTTCGCTGGCGCGCGTGGAGTACGGTTTCTGCGTTAGCTTGTTTTGGCTTGCGTGAGTTCCGCGTAGATATCCAAGAGTGCGTACAAGAGCGAGACTGTGATGGGACCCAGCAGCACACCCATGGGGCCGTAAAACGATACGCCACCCAAAATACCCAAGAGCATAATCAAGGGGTGCATGTGCATGCCGCGTGCCATAAGCTTCGGGCCTAAGAAATTGTCGAGCATGCCTACCGCGAGCGTCGCCCAGAGGGCTGCACCGAGCGCAGCAGTCGTGTGGCCGGATAGTGTCAGATAGAGCACTGCTGGTACCTGGATGAGCGATGTGCCAACGGTTGGGATGAACGCAGCTAGGACGACAATCGAACCCCAGAGAGCTGGATTTGGAATACCGAAGAGCACAAACCCGATGCCCGACACGAGTCCCTGCAGGAGTGCCATGACAAACGAACCACGAACGGTTGAGGATATTGCCTTTCCGATGCGTGCCGCTATCTTGTCTTCTTGGCTACTGGCCATCGGAGAAATTGTCTTGAGGCGCTCGTACATTGATTCGCCATCGCGCACCAGATAGAAGTAGAAGAGCAATAAGAGAAGGAAGTTGAGCACCAGCGAAGCGAAGCTTCCTAAAGCGGTGCCGAGATTGCTCACCAGCCACGCAAATACAGATCCCAGTCGCTGTGTGATGCTCGCTGAATCTATCTGTACTCCGGGGAAGTAGCGATCGAGCGCAGATTGAAGCTGTGTGAGGCTTTCAGTGATGCTCGTCTGTGTCGTTGCGTCGCTGATGTAGGAGTACATTCCCGATGCTTCGTACGTGATACGAAGTCCTACCAAGGTGAACGGCACCAGAAGCGTAAGGAGTACCAAGAGCGTCATAAAGAAAGCGGTCAGTGAGGGTGAGCGTAGTTTTCTGAGTGCCATGCCATAAATGCTGGACGTCAGGTACGCCAAAATGCCTGCGAGCGCGAGAATGTAGAGGAACGGTCGAAAGAGCATAAATACAATTGCGAGCGTGCCGATGAGTATTGCGGTGAAGAAGAGTGGTTCAATGTGGCGTCGTTCCATGGGTGGTAGATGATTATAATTGCTACGGTATTAATAAGAACATCAGGTCGCTCACGTTCGCACCTGTTGGGCCTGTGACGACTAAGTCGTCGGTGGCGGTAAGAAGAGGATGCTCATTGAACGCCTGTAGCGTGCTCGCGGTGTCGATGCCAGCAGCACGCGCACGTACAACAGTCGTCGCATCAACAAGAGCACCAGCGCTTTCGCCATTATCCAAACCATCAGAAGCAATTGACGCAAATAGTTGATCTCCGGTGATGTGCGTGGCAGCAGTGAGGGCCACATGCTGATTGCGACCACCATCTCCTCCCGGTGTTGCAATGGTGAGCCGAGACTCGCCCCCGCCAAGAATAACGGTATGGGGAGCTGACCTGCTCAGGAATCGTTGAGCGATGACCTCGGGTTCGTCATACATATCTGACGCAATAATTTCCGTGCCGTACCCAAGATGTTGGGCAGTCTTTGCCATAGCTTGCAACGATGCTTCATTGGAGACCAAGACAAAATTATCCACGTTCTCAAACCACTTTGGCTCTTTCGGTGTTTCGAGAAGATCAAAGGTGCCCAATTCAAATGTATCAATAATCGATTGCGCTTCCGCTACGGTGCTTGCGTCCGGATAGGTGGGGCCCGATGCCACCATGTCGGGTGCATCTCCAGGAACATCCGAGAAAACGATACCAATCACTTTTGCGGGGTAAAGCATCTTTGCAAACCCACCACCCTTGAGTGCGGAAATGTGCTTTCGAATGATATTGAGCTGCTGGATGGTGAGTCCCTTTTTGTTGGCGGCGTGATAAAGGCGTACACCTTGCTCGCATTCGCTCGCGGGCCAACAGAGCATTGCGGAGCCTCCACCCGACACGAGAACAATCACCAGGTCATTGGCAGAAATCGTTCCACACTCATCAACTAACGATTGCGTATTGGCAACATTTTTGTCGGTGGGTAATGGGTGTGTCGATTCACAAATCTTCACCGTTGAGCACGCCGCGCTTGAGCTTCGTTTATTTGTCAGAGCGATCCCTGAGGCGATGCGATTTCCCAAGATTTGTTCGAGTGCTGATGATGCTTGGCATGAGGCCTTTCCAAAGCCAATCACATGAATATGTTCGTAATCGGCAAGATTGTACGATTGATGAGCCACGGTAAGTATTTCGCCGTCCAGGCGTACTTTCTCATGCATGATGGCTTGTGTATCGATGGCTGCAAGGCCTGCCTCAATAATATCCATAGCGTCGCGTCGTGATGGTGTTCGAGCGTGAACTTCGTAGTTGCGAATACGATGGGTCATAGATAGGTTTGTTCTTTGTGATCGATAAAGTTGATAATGGATTCAGCGGTAGCGCGATCTATCTCGCGAACTGCTTCGACGGTTTCAAAAGCGATATGCGGAGTGACGATGACATTCGGCATATCGATGAGCACGTGATTAGCTGCCAGGAGGGAATAGTCAATGTTCTGTGCGTCAGGTCCGACAGCTGTGGCCTCGTCATGCAGTTGTCGCTCTCCTTCAAGCACATCGAGTCCAGCTCCCCATACGGTGCCGTCTCGCAGAGCGGTGACAAGGGCGTGGGTATCGATCACTTCACCGCGAGAGGTATTAACGAGGATCACGCCTCGCTTCATGGTTGCAAATGTCTCTTTGTTGATAAGGTGATGCGTCGTCGGCGTGTAGGGTACGTGGAGCGTGAGGATATCACTCATGGCAACCACATCAGCTAAAGGAGCGTAGTGAATCGCACCATCGTGTTCCAGCGAAAGATCGGGGTGTTCGTCAAACGCGAGTACGTCCATGCCAAACCCCCGAGCAATTGAGATAACGTTTTTGCCGATGCGCCCCGTGCCGAGAACGCCAATCTTTTTACCAAAAAGCGTATAGCCCTTTAACCCCCGAATATCAAAATTAGATCCGTCGCGGAGTTGATTATATGCATGGTATAGGCGACGCGTTACTGCGAGCAGGAGCGCAAAGGTGAATTCTGCCACCGGGTGCGATGCATAGGTGGTTACATTGCGTACGTGAACACCCCGAGCGTTTGCCGCGGCGATATCAATATGATCAACTCCCATCGAGCGCGTGGCAATAAGCTTGACCGTAGAAAGTCGCGAAAGAACCGATGCGTCGACGAGAGATTTTACGAAGACAGATACTATGTGGGCTCCCGCGGCTAGGTGTGTCGTGGATTCACTGAGTGCCTCTTCGTGAAACTCATACGTATGGTCGTGGGGGAGTAACGATACAAGCGAGTCTTTCTCGCCGGGCATTATTTCGAAAAACACAATCTTCATATCACTAGTATAGCTCCATTGCGGTGGTATTGGAATACACACAGTGCTCTTGTTGGAACAAGTACGCGTGCTACAATTTTTTCTATGGATGACACACACATCGGCACATCATTGGACTATGAGAGTCGGAAGAAACAGCGTCTCGTTGATAAGCAGTCATCGCAGGGAAGTTCGCGCATGCGACGCCGATTCATGCTGTGGGGCGGGGTTCTCGTTGTTCTGGTGCTCGTTGCGTGGGGAATGATTCGGCTTTCCTCCAACGTTGTTTTGCCTATGAAAGACGGATCGCTTACCGTTCCCGTATCACAGCTCGACCATGCAACGGGTCCTGAGAATGCCAAGATAACATTGGTTGAGTATAGCGATTTTCAGTGCCCGGCATGCGCGGCATTTTATCCAATCGTAAAGCAGCTCCTCGAGGAGCCTGAGCTGAAAGATACTATTCGCTTTGCGTATCGATCTTTCCCTCTTACTGCGATTCATAAGAATGCACAACTTGCAGCGCAAGCCGCAGAATCTGCAGCAATGCAAGGCAAATTCTGGCAATTTCACGACCGGTTGTTCGAGCAGCAGCAATCTTGGGCGGGCCTATCAGAGACCGGAGCGCGTGGAGTATTTCTTGAGTATGCGAACGCTGAAAGGCTCGATGTTGAGAAGTTCAAGCGCGATATCGATTCCAGCGCTGTTATCTCACGTGTGAAAGAGCAGGTGGCGTCTGGAGTGAGCGCTGGCGTCAACTCGACGCCTTCGTTTTTTGTGAATGGCAAAAAAATGCCGCAACCAAACAGTTACGATGCGTTTAAACAGTATGTAATGAATGCGCTCAATGCGAATTAGTCGCACTCTATTTGCAGTGTGTATTGTGTTTGCATTGATTGGCTTTGCTGATAGTGCATTTCTGACGGCCGAGCACGTGCGTGGCGTAATCCCGCCGTGTGGGGCGAGTTCGCAGTGCGACACTGTACTCACGAGCGCATATGCAAGTGTTGCAGGGGTGCCGGTTGCTGCGCTCGGCATGATCTACTACGGTACGATTATCCTTTTGCTGATCGCCCATGCAGATACGGGCTCGCGTAAGGCGCTCCATAGTGCCGCGTGGGTGATATGTCTCGGAATGCTCGGCACACTCTACTTTGTATTCGTTCAGGCATTTATACTGCATGCATGGTGCTACTACTGTTTGGCATCTGCAGTTTCAACTGTCATACTGTTCGTGTGTGCGATTCGTAGTATGCGTATTGATTAATTTACTTCGATGCTTTTAGAATTCTATGGTACTGAGTGTGGCCATTGTTTGGCAATGAATCCGTTGGTTGAGCGCCTTGAGAAGGAAATGGGCGTTTCTGTTGAGAAAATAGAGACGTGGCATAATGAAGAAAATGAGGCAAAGCGGCAACAGTATGATCAAGGCGTTTGTGGGGGTGTTCCATTTTTTATCAACACGGAAACGGGAGCTACGCTCTGCGGAGAGGTGGGCTATGACGCGCTCAAGTCGTGGGCAATGCACGAGACGAAATAATATATACTATCTACTATGGACAACGAATTACCACCAGCACAGCAATCAACAGCGTCTCTCGTCACGAGCACTCCCTTTGCGATTCTCGTGGCCGCAGCAATGATATCGGGATCCATATTGTATTCAGGATCCGGAGCATCAACAACGGCGACAATATCGGACGCAAAAGCAAACGATGCGCAGGTAGCCGCGCCGGTTGCCGAGATCAAAGATCCTGGCGTACTTCTGAGCGGCAAAGACGCGGTTCTCGGGAGCAATTCTGCCCCAGTGACCATTGTCGAATTTAGCGATTTCCAGTGCCCGTTTTGCAGAAGCTTTTTTGAGGGTGCATACGCGCAGATAAAGAAAGATTATATAGATACCGGGAAGGTGAAGGTGGCGTTTCGTCATTATCCACTCCCATTCCATAGCGCTGCTCGTCCCTCAGCTCTTGCAGCGGAGTGCGCCGCTGAGCAAGGTAAGTTCTGGCAGTTGCATGACAAGATGTTCCTTGAACAAGCAAAAAAGGGAACGGGCACCATTTCGTATGGCACCACCGAGCTCAAGCAGTGGGCAGCAGAGATTGGCTTGACCACTTCAAAATTCAACTCGTGTCTCGACAATTCGAAATATGCGTCGAAAGTTGACGCCGACATAGCCGATGGAGCGAAGTATGGGGTTTCTGGTACGCCAAGCTTCTTTGTAAATGGAAAACAGCTAGTTGGGGCTCAGCCATTTGAGAAATTCAAAGCCCTTATTGATTCCGAGCTCTAACGTACGTTCGTATCGATGGTTGAATGCAACTCCTCTCGCAGGAGTTGCATTAGTTTTTGACGGGCACGGTCCGAGAGGTTGCTCAACGCGTTGAGCGCAGACGCTGAGTAGTGAGATGCGAATTGCTGAACATCCGACCGCTGCGCGAGAATCGTAACCCGCGCAGCGTCACGATACGGTGACATCCAGATTGCAGCTCCCGCGAAGAATATGAGAATGAGAAGAAGCCGCATTAGCAACTCGTGTTAATCGCTTGATAGAGCGTTGCCCCTCCGGACGTGCCTTTCACGAGATCTTCGCTGATTGAATTCAAAATGGCATAAGCTGATACCAAAATAATTAATCCGATAATTGCATTCTTAATAATATCAGTCGGGTCTCCAACATATCCCTTAATAGGTGGCGCCATTTTTGCAAGACCAGCTAGAACGAACATAATAAATACGGAAATACCGGCCACTCGAAGGGCGTACTGATACAGTTGAGATGTTTGTTCACCGAGAGGAATCGGGGACAAGGGGGACGCTGCGGTGGCATGCGACGCCATAGAAAGGAGCGCTAGGGTTACGAGTATCGTCTTGAATTGAAGACTCATCTCTCTAGTATACACCGAATAGTATGAACACTAACACCGAGTTGTGTACTACTGTCGCGATAGACGGCATTTGGTATACTTAGTACCTATGATCTTACGACCGTTATGGCGGCCTATTGTTGTCTTGATTGTTCTTGGCGTACTGTGTTTTCCTATGCCTACACGAGCAAGTATTGCGGATGATATTATTGCAAAGCAGCGTCAAATTGAAGAGCTTCAACGTCAAATTGATGTGTATCAGCAGCAGCAGCAAGAGGTGGGACAGCAATCCAAAACGTTACAGGGCGAGATTGCGAAATTGAACGCTCAAATAGGACAAATTAATGCGCAAATCAAGCAGCTAAACACGTCAATCGATCAAACAGGGCTGGAGATAGGCGTTACGGTGTCGGGTATCACTGAAGCGGAGCGAAAAGTCGCATTGCATCAAGAGGCTCTATCGGAATATATACGATCGACCAATAGTACGGACCAAGAGAGTCTTTCGGAGATCATTCTTCGAAATAATGCATTTTCTCAATTTTACGACTACGTCCATCAAATTCAGGTTACGCAGGATAAGTTGCGCCAATCCATAGCTGATATTCGTGCATTACAAAATGAGCTCGGTGATAAACGCGAGGAGCTGGAGGGAAAAAAGAATCAGTTGGAAAAAATGAGATCTCTTACTGCTCTCCAGCAGCGAGAGCTCGCATCAGCGAAAGGTGAAAAAAGCACGGTGCTTAAGGTGACGCAAGGCAAGGAAGCAAAATACCAGGAGCTCATCAAGAAAACAAAGCAAGATCTCGACCGTATCAAAGAGCAGATCTTTTATCTTCAAAAGAATGGCATCACCGTTGAGGATGCGGTGAAATATGCTGAACTTGCTGCTCTGGGAGCAGGAATACGTCCCGCCTTTCTATTGGCATTGCTGGAAGTAGAGTCGCGACTCGGGCAAAATGTTGGCACGGGTAACTGGCAAGATGACATGGTGCAATGTTACGTTCGTCTGTCTAAGCTAGCGACCACCGCAGCACGCCGTGATGCGTTGCTCAAGCGTGCCGAGACTGAAAAGAATGCTTTCATTGCGATTACTTCCTCGTTGGGTGTCGACCCGAATACGGTCAAGGTTTCCAAAGAGCCATCGTATGGCTGTGGCGGCGCGATGGGCCCTGCGCAATTCATCCCATCTACGTGGCTTTCCTATGCGCCCGCAGTCATCGCGCAGACAGGCCGTTCGACGGCAAGCCCATGGAATACACAGGATGCGTTTACGGCAGCAGCTATCAAGCTTGCACGAGGAGGCGCGTCCAGTAAGACAAAGGCAGGCGAGGTTGCTGCTGCAAAGGCATACATAGGTGGAAGTCCGAATTGCAGTCAGGCGATTTGCATCTCATATGCCAATACCATTCAACAGAAGGCGGCAGTAATTGAGCAGAACCTCTGATGACTTTACATGAGCGAGTGGTATTCTCTAAGGAGTGCCTTAGCAATGGAGTGATCCTATGAAGAACTTCACGCTTATCCTTCTACTGTTTGTTATTGCGGTGCCTCATTCGATGTCCGCACAAAACGTTGCAACCGATGTTTCGGGCTATCGATTTGTGCCACTGTATCTCGATCAGGTTATGCGCATTGTTCAAGAGCAAGGAGTCGGTGGAGTCGTGAGCCCAGCAATCAGGACCTGCGACATCCCCAGTAAGCAAAAAGAAGCGAGAGCATTACTGGAGAGTGTTCCCCTTACAATCAGCAGCGATACATACCGATACACGGAGCGCCGCGCGGGCTCAATGATCACTTTTCGTGATCCCGAAAAGACCATTGCATTAGCGCTCATGGATTTGCAAACGTGTGTCATTGAAACAACGCACATAACAAAGCGCGGTAATCAGCTCATCGCGGAGGCGGGATATGTCATCGAGCCGATCGCGAGAAGTAATGGCATTCAGTGGAATAACTGGGCTACCGAATTTGCGATTCGTGCTCCACTCCAGCGGGTAGTTATTCTACTGAAGTATCCGTATGTGCGAGAAGAGCGCGTAGCGAGAACGGTTACAACGCGTGGAAAGAAATCGCGCATCGTCTACGACACAAAGAATGTAGTCGTCCCGATTTTCTACACTCCGTATAGCCGGCAATTGCATACGCCCGAAATAGTTCAGGGTGGAATTGGCTATCTGTCTCAGCTTGCAGCGCGGGCATACGCTGACTTGAAGGAGCGTGGTGTTGTATCGCTGTCGGTACCCGATAGTCTGGTTGCCGATGTTTCTGCGTTGAAGATGGAGTATGTCATGCGGCTTGCTCCGATCGAGCATATGGACCTCACGGAGTTTTTGCTTGATCCGGCATGGACCTCGGATAGAATTCACGTAGTCATTGGCGTCAATGGAGACGCAAGTGCGACGTATACATGCAGTAAGGCGAGCGCGTGCGGTCTTATGCAGTATACCAAGGGCACGTATGATTTTATCCGCAAACTCTATCCGCATGCCGGAATTAATCCAGATTTTGATGCGGGTGCACGCGATCAGTTCAATGCAATGAAAGCGGCTACGCTTTTGCACGACTACAATGCGTCGCGACTCGTTTCAGTGTTTGGCGAAGAGATTCTTTCTGATCCGAATTTGGAGGAGTACCTTGCAGCCGCCTACAATACTGGCATTGGTCGCGTACTCTCGGTAGTTACTATAGCGAAGAATAAAGACTTGCTTGACTGGACTGATGGCAAGGGCACGAAGAAAGCTACTACGTTGCTTCCAGAAACAAAAGGGTACATTGCGAAGTTGCGGTACCTGCGAGATCAGTGGATGAAAGTTCCGTTAGCGCAGGTGATACCCGAAACCCCAGACAACTAGGTCTGGGGTTTTTCTTACCAACACGATAGAAATGAAAGAAGCCCCGTAGGGCTTCTTTCGGCAGAAGACGAGCTTACCTCTTCTTCTTCTTTGCTGCAGCCTTTTTCTTCTTTGGGGCTGCTTTCTTTGCTTTCTTTGCCATGTCTGGATGGTCGGCGAACCAATGTGTAGGCACCGCGGTGCATACTCACTGACTCGAATTCCTCCTTATGGTTGTAAAATGACGGGCGACCCACAAAAATAAATTTCTGTGTATCCGTCATCGATACCAATGTGAATGACTAACTACGTACATTATAGATTCGTATGCGTTGCTTGCATAGAAAAAAAGTGGATAACTGTTTACGAAAGAACAAATAATTTTGTTCGTGATGTAGCTCCCATGACAAGTGAGATGCGTGACGTTGAAATTTTAAAATGTTTTGACAATGATTTCCGAATTGCCTCGTTTGCTTTTCCTTGTTCCGGTTTTTCTCGCACCGATATCGCGTAACGGTTCTCTGCAAGCATTCGAAGTGAAGGTGCGCTATTTGTTTTTGCGATAACCGTGATTCGCATACTATGACGTGCGGCGACGCTTGATTGCGGCGATGAGTTGCGCGCGAGTCGAAGGGTCGCGAAGGAGGTGATAGATACCCGGACTAATAGATGCAATTATGATAATCAGCACAATCGGAATGAGGTATGCATCGATACCAGGAATTCGGCTGCCAAGAAAATATCCGGTGAGCGGCAAGCCAAGCCCCCACAATACAGCGCTCAAAACGCTATACAGAAAAAATGTCCGATAGTGCATGCGACCTACGCCCGCCATGGTAGGTGCAAGAGTGCGTATGACGGGTATAAAACGCGCTAGGAGAAGAGTTTTTGAGCCATACACTGCGAAGTATCGCTCTGCACGAGTAAGATGCTGGGGGTCGAGTAGGAATGATCCTTTTTTTGAAAAAACCGAACTTCCGAATGTTCGTCCGAGCCAGTATCCCGTATTATCTCCAAGCATAGCGGCAATTCCCGTGGCACTACACAATGTGACAATATCGAGGTATCCCTGAGAGGCTAAGAAGCCCGCGGTAAATAGGAGAGAGTCACCAGGTAAGAACAATCCTATCAGGAGACCGGTTTCCGCATAGACGATCCCAAACACGCCTGCATAGCTTGCGCTCTTAATGAGTGCTACAAGATCAAACATGGTATGAGTATATCCTACTTTTTTCGATTCCCGTAGGGAACATGCGGCGCCTGTCCTCGAAGTTGGATAATCTCCGCATCGCGGATGTCATAGATCACATCCTTTCTCTCAACGATAATTCGCCAGCCCTTTGAACGCGCCTCGAGCGCGAGGGGAAGTGAAGGATTGAATGCGATGGGATTACCAACGATTGATAATAGTGGAAGATCGCCTTCACTGTCTCCAATCATCACTGAGTTTGCTAAATCAATATTCATTCCGCTTTCTTCAGCGAATCGTTGTAAGATTTTAATTTTATCCATCCATGCTCGGCCAGGACGCTTCTTACCGTTTAAAAGGCTATTGCCCGTGTATACATCGTCGACTACTTCGAGGATGTGGCCAATAGCGGTGTCGAATTTCATCATGGTAGCAAATCGTTTGACCATGGGCTCTGGTGAGTTCGAAATCGCCATGATGAAATAGCCTTTTTTGCGCAGCTCTTGAATCAGGTGACGGGGGTATCTATGCACCCGATCCTTTTGTCGTCGAATGACAGCGCGAATGGCAGGCTCGATTTTATGCACCGAGCAACCAGCGAGGTTGTCGTAAAAAATATTTACAACGCTGATCATGTAGTCGTTGTAATGACCTTTGCGGTTTAGCCAGGCAATGTATTTGCGGTCGACATCATATCGCGCGGTTTCGGGAAACACGCCGCGGCGCAGGAGCTCATTGAATAGCTCAATGAGAAGGCTGGAGCGAAAGATGGTTCCATCGATATCGAAAATCGCAATTTTGAGCGGGCGGGGCGCCGTGCGTTTGGTGCGTGTGTTCATAGTGTCGTTGCGGCATCGTACGCTCGAGTCCAACGCATTGCAATCATTGTCGGAAATACATAACTGTGACATAATATGCGTCTTATGAAGAGAGGAACGAAGCAGAATAAAGTATTCATAGCGATGTCGGGAGGCGTGGATTCATCCGTCGCCGCTCACTTGCTGAAAAAGCAGGGTTTTGACCTTGTTGGCGTGTATATGCGCCCATGGCAGCCTGAAGGTTTTCCGTGTTTGTGGGAGCAGGACCGGTCTGATGCGCTTCGAGTGGCTACGCAACTTGATATCCCATTTGAAACGTGGGATTTCTCACATGAGTATGAGCGTCTTGTGTCGGGTCCCATGGTACGTGATTATCGACGTGGTATTACACCGAATCCTGATGTCGAGTGTAATCGTCATATAAAGTTTGGATATTTCTACCGCGAAGCACGTAAGAGAGGAGCCGACTTTATTGCGACTGGGCACTACGCGCGCATTCGCCGTACGCATGGTGTGGACCGACTCACAACTGCAGTGGACACGTCGAAGGACCAAACATATTTTCTTTGGGGCCTTTCAGGGGCGCACCTTTCGCACATTCTCTTTCCTTTGGGTGGGTTGCAGAAAACGGAAGTTCGTCGCATCGCTCGAGAGCAGGGGATTATCACAGCGGATAAAAAGGATAGCCAGGGAGTCTGCTTTGTAGGGCCTCTTGATATGAAATCATTTCTTCTTTCGCAAGTTGCATCAAAAAAAGGAGTAATCAAGCATACGGACGGTCGTGTGCTCGGAACGCATGATGGCGCCGCCTACTATACTATAGGTCAGCGACATGGGTTGGATATCAAAGATGGTAGTGGTCCGTATTTCGTTATTCGAAAGGATATTCGCACAAACGTCATTATTGTCGGTGGCGAGCGCGATTTACTTGCCGCGACTGCCGCTATTCGTTCGATTCATTGGATTACGGAGCCACCTGCCGCTGGCGCTCCCTTGCGAGCGAAAATTCGATATCGAACACCAACCGTGAAGGTGGTTATTGAAAAAAACGGTATCCGCTTCTCGCGCCCCATGAAGTCGGTAACTGCGGGACAATCCATCGTCTTCTACCGGGGTACACAGGTGCTGGGCGGTGCCATCCTGCGCTAGGTTGCCTGCCAATCATTACTCTGGTATAGTTGCGACCAGTAATGTAACTAGTCACAGAAGAGCCAATGATCCTCACGCACACACCATTATTTCCAGTCATCGAGCGCGTGATCACCAGCGTAGGTTTTTCTGCGCACATAATGCATGTCATTGACACTATCAATTCCGGCAATTGCGGTCGGGTTTCTCATAGGATTCTTTCTCAGGAAGTTTCTCGCCGGTCGTAAAGCGGCGCAGGCTGAGGAGCGAGCGCAAACGATCCTCAATGATGCTAAAAGCAAAGCACAGGATGTGCTTTTAGATTCCAATAATCGCGCACTGAAGATACTCGAGGATGCGAAATCGGAGGAAGCAGATCGTCGTAAGCAACTCGATCGTATCGAAAACCTTCTCACAAAGAAGGAGACGGATCTTGATGAACGAACAAAAGACGTCGCACGAGAGCGCGATACATTGAAGCAAAAGAATGATGAAGTGACCGTGGTCAAAGCAGAGCTCGATACGGTGCGAACGCAGCAGTTGGCTGAACTCGAGCGAGTCAGTGGGCTTGGCCGTGAGCAAGCACGCGATCAGATGCTCGCCAAGGTCCAAGAAGAATATCGGGAAGATCTCTATCGTCAGCTCAAGAAGCTCGATTCCGATAATCGCGAAGAGCTCGAAAAGAAAGCGCGTGAGATTATGACGTTGGCTATTCAGCGCTATGCTGGCTCGCATATTGCGGACGCGACAACGACGGTGGTTTCGCTGCCCTCCGATGAACTCAAGGGAAAGATTATCGGTAAGGAAGGGCGCAACATCAAAACTCTTGAACGACTCACTGGCGTCGATGTGATTATCGATGATACACCCGGTACGATGGTTATCTCTGGGTTTGATCCGGTTCGCCGTCAAATTGCGAAAATTGCCCTTGAGAAACTCATCGCCGATGGGCGCATTCACCCGACGAAGATTGAAGAAAGCGTAGAGAAAGCACGCGTTGAAATTAATGAAAAAATTCGTCAGGCAGGTGAGGCCGCATTGATAGAGTGTGGCGTGGGAATGGTTGACCCGAAGCTGGTGTATCTCTTGGGTCGTCTCGCATTCAGAACCAGCTTCGGACAGAATGTGCTCATCCACTCCGTTGAGATGGCGCATGTCTCAGGAATGCTCGCGGCCGAGCTGGGAGCTGATGTGATGGTCTCTAAGAAGGGCGCACTCTTTCACGATATTGGAAAGGCAGTCGACCATGAGGTTCAGGGAACGCACGTTGAAATCGGTCGCAAAATCTTGGCCAAATTTGGCATGGATGACAAGGTGGTTAAAGCAATGGAGGCACACCACGAAGAGTACCCTTACAGCTCACTGGAGAGTCGAATCGTGCAGGCAGCGGATGCCATCTCAGGCGCACGTCCGGGCGCACGACGTGATACCGTCGAGATTTACCTCAAGCGCCTCGAGGACTTGGAGCGTATCTGTAACTCCTTTGATGGCGTTGAAAAGTCGTATGCGATTCAGGCCGGTCGTGAAGTGCGCGTTTTCGTGACACCCAACAAGATCGATGATCTGGCTGCACTCCAGCTAGCACGAGATATTGCACAGCGCATAGAAGCGGAAATGAAGTACCCTGGTGAAATCAAGGTAAATGTCATTCGAGAAACCCGCTCTGTCGAGTACGCTCGCTAAGCAAGAAAAGGCCCCTCGTGAGAGGGGCCTTTTGCGCGCGTTAGCTGAAACTTCTGGGGTTGAGGTACCATCTTAGCCCCACAATAAGAAGGATCGCGATGGCAAAGACCACGCAACCAACGACGATGCTTTCGCAAGCTGCTCCCGCAACTATACCCAGGATAAGTGCACAAAGCACCGTCGCGATCCTCTCCGTCGCCAGCAGTGATTCATAGTCAGTTCCCAAGATCAGCGCGAGCATGGTGGTCATCACGAGAAACGTGATGCCGCCAGGCACGACGCCGACGACACTACCAACGATCATCGCACCAATTGGGTCCAGATTATCGGCCCAGCCATGCGATATAAGGTAGAGAGCAACGATGTCGAGCGCAACGATGTAGACAAGTCCGGAGGCGTAGAAGCTAATTTCCGTTCGCTTTTTGCTATTCAATGAGTATCTCCCTTGTGTTGAGATCATTCGATCTTCTGGGTGGCGGGGAACGCCTTGAGTGCGAACCGTGTGAACAGAAATGCGATGACTCCTGCGGTGGCGCCAAGCGAGCACCCGATTGTGAGGGCGACCAGCGGCCCAAGAAAATCGCTCATTCCGTGGAACGCGATGAGAATGATTGTCACCCAGGCTGTGAGGGGTAGAGAGACGACAATCCCAACAAAGCCGGCTATGAGACTCTTCCTCTCGTGTGTCATTGTTAAGGCTCCTTTAACTAAATATAACACAAAAAATAGTATCTTGTCAACTTTGGCGTAAAACCTAGAGTTTTCCACAGGGCTATTGCAAAACCCGCATAATAGGCCGATACTTCACACATGACCGCAACGAGACCGCCGTTTCATGCGGACTTCCATAGAATGGGGGTGCCCGCATGACAATCAAGAAAACACAGTTAATTCAGATGTTGGCTGACAAATCTGGCCTTTCAAAGAAAGACCAGTCAGCACAACTCGATGCTTTCGTGGAAACCCTTACCGGCCTTCTACGCAAAGGCGAGAAGATCAACATCACTGGCCTCGGTATCTTTAAGGTAGCCGACCGTAAGGCTCGCGAAGGACGCAATCCTCGCACCGGAGAGACCATCCAGATCAAAGCATCCAAGAAGCTACGCTTCACTCCTTCCAAGGTTCTCAAGGAAGCAGTAATGAACAAGTAGTCTTATGGATACTTCGTGGTTCTAGAACCAATCAGAAAACCGCCTAACGGCGGTTTTCTGATGCCGCGACTACCATTCGTACTAGAATAGCGTCGACATCCCGAACGTCTCTTGCCAGATGAGCGAAGTAGCAAGGATGACCGGTGGCATAATATAATCGATGATAAACGATAAGCGTTGCTCTGAAATGTGAACACCGAGTTTTGTCAGGTAGTAGTAGTGAAATGACGTGCTTGGACTAGCGGTGCCAAATTCAATCATCGTTAATATGCAGTGTCCAACGAAAATCCGTTGAAGATAGAAGAGTCCTATGAGTCCCAGAACTAGTTTCCAGCTAATGAGAATTGGTGAGCAATAGACAAAGAGAACCACGAGTGCGTGGATGACGAAAAACAAGTTTGCTCGAAGACGTGTCAGAGCCATTCGTGAGCGGGGTACGGGAATCGAACCCGTGCGTCGACCTTGGAAGGGTCGCGTCATACCATTAGACCAACCCCGCGATTAATGCGTAGTTTAACCTAAAAATGGCTATTCGACAATAGCTGTGAAAAGAAAAGAGACCGGCTTTCGCAGGTCTCTAGAAGCTACTTACGTTTGACGTTTTGAGGATAGGCGGATGTAATGTAATTTGAAATTCTCATTTCCATATCATCCGGCATCTTTGGGGTCACTCCTAATGGTGCGTCTGACGACGGAGTGCCATCGATCGCATAGAGGTGTGCAAAGATTGAACGAGCAGAGACTAATGCCAGTCTCCCACCAGATGCGCCCTCGCCAAGACTCTGCGTTGATTCATCGAAGCCCATCCAGATGCCAACCGTGACGCCATCGGGTCCATACGTTGAGCATGTTGCTCGTGCATCTGCGAAGCGATTGCTTGTTCCTGTTTTACACAGGAGCGGTATATGCGTCAGCACGTTCATGGATCGCGCAGTGCCTGAAGGTAATCGTACTGACCCGCGCAGGAGCTCTTGCATTGCAACAATTGCTTCCGTGGACCCACGATACTTTGTTGTCGATGGCAATATTCGTTCGAGCTCTTCACCAAATGAATTCGTTACGCGCTCGAGTGCGTACGGTTTTGCAATGACTCCACCAGAAGCGATGGTTCTGAACGCGTTTGTGAGGTCCATGAGAGAGACGTCGCTGGCGCCCAGAATGATTGAGGCCTCATCGCGAATGGGGCTTGTTATGCCAACGTCATGCGCAACGCGGATGATTGTATCGAGAGATGTGTATTCGATGCCAATGTGCATTGCTGGTACATTGCGAGACTGGGCAAGCGCTTCACGAAACGGCATCCAGCCGCGATAGTCACTCGTATAATTGTGCACGTAATGAATCCTGCCACCGCCCATGCGAATTGGATAGGGCGCACTATCGCTCACGAGCGAATCTGGTGTATAGTTGCCGCTTTCTAATGCTGCAAGATATACAAAGATTTTGAAGATTGATCCCGGTTGACGAAGGCTCTTTCTCGTTCTATCGAGGTTCGTCCAAGTATTGGGAATGTCTCGAGTAAAACCGCCAAATTGAGCAAGAATCGCGGCGTCACGATTGCGAAGCACTGCGATGGCCATTTGTGGCGTTCCTCTTGCGGCACCGAACTGTTCAGTGTACGCATGTAGTCCATCACGGGCAGCTGCATTAACGATGGCCTGAATGCGCATGTCTACAGTCGTTTGAAGGCGTATCATCCCATCAAAGAGCTTACGATGAGGGAATCCAAGTGTGACGACTTCTTCGAGCGCCGTTAGCACGCTAGCACCAGCATTAGTGCGGCCACCGGGTATACGACCAACGAAGCGAATGGGAAATGCGCTATATGTGGCAACCTCATCTTTGCAATCGCCTCGAGGTAGCTCAGCCTTGAAGAACCATCTCATGCTATCCCAATACGTTTCGGGACGACCGCAATCGAAAGCGGTGTACAGAAAGCCTTTTGTCCCCATTCGTTCAAGGACGCGGTTGCGACGGATGACCTGTTGAGCACGAACCATGGGTGATGCACTTACCTGTGCGAAGACGCTTGGCGCTGGCTCAAAGCTCGCTAATGTTGCTGCCTGCGGTGCCGTTAACTCGCGAGCAGAGACGTTGAAGTAGAATCGAGCTGCACTATCGGGACCATACATGCTGTAACCGTAGTACACGGTACTCAAGTAGCGAGCCAGCAGAATCTCCTTCGAGCGTCGTTTCGCTAGTGCGTGTGATTGATACAAGCGCTGTGGCCACCAGAACCCCTTAGCCTTCATCTCGCTGGCAATACTGCGTTGCGCATACTCACGCATTTGACGCTCGATGTGTAACGCATACTTCATCTCGCGTAATTTGCGCATTCGACGATTCACCCATTGAGGACTCTTTAGTGAGGCCAGAAGTCGCGTGACTGGGTTATCGACTATAAGCGCGGTCGTGCGTTCTTGCTTGAGGATATCCGTGAGGTAGTGATTGCGGGCAAGCTGCATCGTCAATGTGCTGCCACCTTTCCCCGACATCCATCGCCATACAAGCTCAACTGGTAGTGGGAGGCACGATTGGCCTTCGACGAATGGCAGGGTGAGACATAGGATCGGAATGCCATCATGCTCATAGAAGTCTTTGTCTTCAGCTGCAATAGTTGCCTGCTCGATTGGAAGGCTTAACTCTTCATAGGCGAGTGGCTTACGAAAGACATTCGCCAGCTCAACCATGACTTGTCCACGACTGTCGTAGACGTATCCGATTTGTGGTGGCGCATAGCGAACGAGCTCCATGACGTCGGGGACGTCCTCGGTATCCCAAAAGAAATACCACTGACATCCAATTGCAATAATGACGAGTGAGGTAAGAGATGTGGCGACCAAGACCGGCCTCCGAAATCCCCACACACGCGCGAGTATATCGCAAGCAAATAGCGCCATCTGTTGAAGCATAGCAAATACAAAGGGGATGCCGTGACGAGCGAATGCTCTAAGAACTACGGCAATGAAGACGCCACACAGTGACGCGACAACAACCATCACAACGGCAGACCAAATTCCTATGACGAGCTGATACCATAACGGGATCATGCCGAATACCTCCTAGGTTCTTAAGGAACTCGTTGAGAGTGGTATATCACTAAATTGTCGGGCCGCCCAGAATCGAACTGGGTCAACGTGTACCCAAAACACGTGTACTACCGGTATACGACGGCCCGTAGTTTCTCCATCGTATCACACACAAAGAAGATTCGCCAGTAGCGGAATTCCGTGGTAAAATATCCCCGGCCTCGTAGTTCAATGGATAGAACAGGAGACTTCTAAGCTCTTGATCCAGGTCCGATTCCTGGCGAGGCCACATTGTTATGATTAAGTACTACTTTAGAACATATCAGTCTTCAAGCGTACGCGAGACGGAGCAGCTCTTGGACTCGTGGGTGCACGTAACGGATCCAAGCGATCATGAGCTTGACGAGCTTGTTCGCGTTAACGGACTTGAGCGGGATTTATTGCAGGATGCCATTGATCCGAACGAAGTTCCACGCGTTCAACAGGAGCATGGGGTCACGTATTTTTTTGTCCGTGCTCCGGTGGGCTCCGGGG
>JAGOPO010000025.1 GCA_017992005.1 Minisyncoccota bacterium | reverse complement strand
TCAGGTAGCTGATACTCATACTGATTCAAAATGGTAGTGCTCTTTTTCATAGATAATAGCTGCGCAACGGCTCATCATCGTGATTCTTCTTTCGTGCTGGCGAATACGCTCTTCCATATTCAATCATACGATAGGTAAGCGAATACCATGATCGCCTCGGAAAGAGCGCCATTAAATCTCGCTCCACTCCCATCGGAGTCGCCGCCTTCGAGAGTCCCCATTGGCGCGCAAGTCGATACACATGAGTATCGACGGCAATGCCGTCAACTACTCCATACACCGCACCAAGTACTACGTTTGCCGTCTTTCTCGCTACGCCCGGGATGAGGAGCATTTCCTGCATCGTACGAGGCACAACGCCTCCATGAACGTTCTGAATATACACTGCAGCAGCGAGAATATTTTTGGTTTTGTTCCGATAAAATCCCGATTGAAATATAAGCCACTCAAACTCTTTGCGGTCCGCCGAAAGATAGTCCTCAAAGCGTGGATATTTCCTGAAGAGTGCTGGGGTTATTTCATTTACTTTCTTATCAGTACATTGCGCAGAGAGCTGAACTGCGACGAGACACTCCCACGGAGTATCATAGGTCAACATAATCTTCGCACGCGGAATAACACGTACAAGATCGCGAAGAAGTGCCAAGGCTCTTTTGACTTTGTCTGCTTGAACATCCATAGTTGATATGCAAAGGAGTAGCTCTTTATGGCTCGCCCACGGATTCCGGACCCGCTTGATACTGCATCACTTCTTGAGCATATACTTGCGAGAGCGCGACATATACATGCTGTCGTTGTGACAACGAATCCCGAGCATCATATCGATGATACGATGCTTATCTGCACGTTTATGGAAGAAATCCAGCCTGCCATCGCTGCGTATCGCAGAGCCCTTCGAGAAAAGCAGCGCGAGAAACGACGCATCCCCTCATCGCAGACGGACCCTTGATTCCCAAATCCCCGCTCACGCGGGGATTCTCTTACATGTTCTGAGAATGATCCATACGATCGGCGGGACCCTTTGGAGTTACATCCTTTGGCTCCTGCACTGCATCGACAGTATCTTGCGAAGGATCGATCGGCATCACAATGAGGGCGATGAGATACAGGATAAACATCGGCGACCAACCAATGATAATAGCTAATACAACTAACGCGAGTCGCACGAATACTGAGTCAACTTGCAGGAAGTGCGCCAACCCAGCGGCAACTCCAAAAATCAAAGCGTCTTTGGGATTTCGATAGAGTTTCTTGCCCTTGATGTGATTGAACATAGGCAAATACTATATCACGATTTCATAGAATGCGCAACGAGATACGTCGCCACGATCACAGCCGTTTCGGCGCGAAGGACGAGAGGTCCCAACGAGGAAACCTTCATGCCTAATTGCGAGGCCATTTCTAATTCTTTATCATTCCAGCCACCCTCGGGTCCAACCCACACACCCGCTCGAGCGACGCTCTTGGGGACTCCTGAGAACACATCGCCCGACGGATCAAAGAACAAATTAACGTCGTTATGGCTTGCTTCGGTAAGCACACTCTCCATGGCAACCACATCGCGAACCACTGGCACAAGCCCGCGACCAGCGACCTCCGCCGCCTCCCGAACAATCTTTTGCACACGTTCGATTCGTAGACCACCCTTCACGGTGCGCTCAGAGATAATGGGGACTATTTCAGAAACGCCGACTTCTGTGGCTTTCTGTGCTGCCAATTCAAAGTTGTCGGATTTTAGCACCGAGCAATACAAGATAGTCCGTCCTGGCAACTCATTTGCATTATGCCCCAGTGAAATACCCTCGAGCATAACCGCTGCGCGATCATATTTCAGAATACGACAGGTCGCCTCGCTACCATCGCCATTGCCCACAATAACCACTTCCCCGGGTGCCAACTTCAGGACGATTTTCATTTGTCGGACTAACTCATCATCATCGATGCGAATAGTTCCGAGAGCAAGTTGATATTTTCCTATAAAGCGGTGGATTTTCATGGCTAGCGAATAACTCCTCCCCACTCAACAACCGTAAACCCTGAACGAAACGGTGTTTGAATCGTTGGCGCCTGAACGTGTACTGGCTGCGTTAGCGGTGTAAAGTCCATCAACACACGAATAATGGTATCCGGCTGAGGGTATACGGTGAGTGGCGCAAGTGAATCCATCGCGCGGTTACCAACAAAGGATATGAAGTAATATGGTGCATCCTGCATGCGTGGCAACCAGAACTCTTTAAAATCACTGATCTCGCGGCCCTGCAGCCCAAGCTTCGCAAGCGTCTCCTCTAGAAAACGGGACACGTCGTCCTTTGCAATAGACCACCCCGCTTGCGACTGCTGGTACATATCGCCATTTCCCTCCCAGAATAGATATGGCCAGCGAGTTCCATCACTATTGGTGAGCTGCCCATTTGGCTGTGCGAGCACATGCCAACCCGTGCCATACGCTGGCTCGCTCTTGGACATTCCTCCTCGTGGCGATACTTGTACGTCGACATTGGTAGCCTTTGGTGGGTACAAGTAAATAACCGGTTTTCCGCATTCACCTGGTGGAATAAACTCTTTGCTCTGGAACTTAATCACGCGGTCGAGCTGATCAATCCAGAAAAACACCGGACGTCTCTTCAGAAAATCGTCATAGCTCATCTTTTCCACGGGTGTACCGTCATACGAATACG
The DNA here is from genome assembly GCA_017992005.1 of Minisyncoccota bacterium. GTDB lineage: Bacteria > Patescibacteriota > Minisyncoccia > 2-02-FULL-40-12 > GWA2-44-9 > JAGOPO01. The sequence goes on along the minus strand of JAGOPO010000025.1, from coordinate 5,532 downwards.
CGTCATACTCGGTATCGTAAATCTTTTTCAATATACTATGTCCGGGGTCTTTCAACCCGTAAATACCATCTCCGCGTTGCGTAGTACCGATGCGCACTAAGTCAACGCTCGGATTAACGACATACTGGGGCACAACAGATTGAATAGTATAGAAACCACAGCCTCCGTGATCCTGCCATGTATATTCGCCTCCCGAAGAAATACCGTCGGTCCATGTTATCACGGGAAATGATTCATCCATAAACTCAAACACAGGTCCGTAGGTAACCATGGTCTCATCAGCAAGCTTCAGGTGAAACCCATTATCAACGGGAGGAGCATATGTATCTGCTAGCGGAGTTGGTGTTGGCTGCAACAGCGCGTCAGAAATATATACAGCTCCATATACGGAGTCCTTAAATAGTTCGTGGATTTTTTGCTTCTGATACTCACTCCACATGGGCACCTGCATCATGAATCCCACATTCGTTTTAGTGATAGTAAAAACTCCATCCGGACTCCGCAGGATCTTCGGTGGAACCAATTCGTCAACAACGTAAGAATCATTCACTGCGAAAGATGACTTCGGAGATTGCGGGTCACTCCAGAACGCATCCGAATTCAACTGCAATAGAGTCAACGCATTCGATGTCTTTGCAAATCGATATATATTCTCTCCACCCATTCCATCTCCGGTTCGAATGACGAGTATGAAATCCGCCCCTGAAAAAGGCCCACGCGTAAACGTGCCCACTTTGTAGTGCTTTTCGGCAAGTGGAATATCGCTCGGATTTTCGCTCATTTTTGGAAAGTAATTTTCCTCTTTCAAAAGCTCAGGCGACTGCCACTTCACATCAGAAGAAGACTGCACGTCTCCGCCGGGTATCTCCCGCTTGAGCGGGTCGGACATTTGCATCCACACAACACCCGCGACTATCACAACAATAAGGGTTCCGATAAGAAAACGGCGATGATTCACAAGTAAATTCCGCATGAATAGCACCTTGTCCGACTTCGCCACCTCAGTAGGTTGAGGATTCATTTCCATACACCAAGTTTACACCAGCGCATCTACTTCGACCATACACCCGTAATATAACTCGTAACGTCGGTACGCTTCGTATCGCGCAACACCACCGCCGAACTGGAACGCTCAAGTAATCGAAATGAGAGATTCTGTAATCTTGCCACGCTCATCATGAGACGGATACCAGCATTGCTATCGACCGTAATGTCACGTGAGCGCTCAAGATCACCACGGGACAGTATCTCGAGCGAAAGAGCGTCATTGCGAAGCGCCTGCTCTTCGGTTGAGTCATGCGTAAAATCAAATGAACCAACAATCAACACGCTTCTCGTAAGCGCTGTAAGCTGCTCCGCTAACGCTTCGACTGATCGATCGCTTGCAGTCGATTTGACGATAATGGGTAGAAGACGCGCGTCGGGAAATGCACGAGCGATAAACATCGTAATATTGGTAATGCCATGCTCATGGAAAAACGGCTGCTCTTCTAGATTAACCACCCGCTCGCTTGCGAATCGTTCGATCTCAGAACGTGCAGGTCGAATGTCGCCAAACGGTGTTGGCCAAACAGCAATCACTGAAGATATCGGCGCAGCACCACGGGAGAAATGATCGGGAGAAATGAGTACGACCACTGAGGGGCGGCTAGCGATGCCGGGAAGAAGCGCCTGTGCAATGAGTCGTGACGCCAAGAGATGATGGTTCACGAGCACCATTCGAACGCCCGCACCTGCATCGCCAACACCCACCGCCGTATATGCATCCTCCACAAAGCCAGACGTCATAAAAAACGAAGGGAAGCGAGGCAACGAGTCCTCCCGATTCTTACTGGTTACAACCACAACTCCACCACACGCAGCTACGATGCAGCATCCAAGCAATATGCGATAGAATCTCTGCATTGCTAGCTCGCGTCCTCTGCAGCAAGTGCCTTTTTGAGTTCCACGAACTCATTTTCCGCCTCTTTCAATCGACCCCTCAAATCACCAATGAGCGCAGCTCCTTCCCGTACTTTTTTCAGACCCTCCTCCACATCAACCTCCGTTTGACCATCAAACCACGAGAGCAGCTCTTCGAGAGCCTTCAATGAAGCGCTGATTGATTCTTTTTTTGTTGGCATAGTGATTCTAGTGTATAAAATTGCTACGTATTAATCGAGACCTCCTTCACGACTGTCCGCAATGAACCGTCTGCTATGCGAATAGTTAGCTCATCGCCTGACGTTATCGCCGATACAGCACGCACGACCTTTCCCTCCGTTCCCGTGACGATACTATACCCTAGACGTAATTGGCGCTCGGGATTCACCGCTGTCAGTGTTCGCTCGGCACTGGTCACCAGTTGCGCGATCTGGTCAATCGATTGCCGGACCTTGACCATGGCCGCACGCATTCGATCCTGCAAGCGCACGCCCGCGGTCATGACACGCTGGAGATAACCATCAAGTCGATGCCATGCGGAATCAACGAGAGCCCGTTGTGATCGCAGCACGCGGTCCATACGGTACACAAGCTCATCTGCGTTTCCAGACAATGATTGCAACCGATCCCAGGTAGCATTAATCAGCACCGCGGTTGCCGTCGGCGTACTCGCCGAAGCATCAGCCGCCATTTGTGCCAAGGGCACGTCTCTATCGTGTCCAATGGAAACAATCGTAGGGATGCGAGAACCGAATACAGCTCGTACTACTCCTTCATTATTGAATGCCTGCAAGTCCTCCATAGACCCACCTCCGCGAATGAGGACTATAACATCGATAGTCTTCGTGCTGCGGTTCATCTCTTCGATAGCCGCCGTTACCTGCGCCACCGCCACGGCACCCTCAACGCGCACATCGCGGTGATATACCATATATCCGAGTCGCGCAAGATTCTTTCGAAAATCATCAATAACAGCTCCTGTCTTGCTCGTAATAAGACCGATACTCGAGATAAACTCGGGGAGCTCACGCTTACGAGCGAAAATCCCTTCTCCGGTAAGCTTTATCTTGAGAGCCTCGTATGCTTTTTTTAGCGTCCCTTCACCGACAAATTCTAGTGATTCAACTCGGAACGAAAATCTTCCTTTCGCTTTATAGATTGACGGGACTCCGCTCACCTTCACATGCATACCATCTTCGATGGCGACACCCAGTCCGCGATACGCAAAAGGACTCATGTAGCAATCCATCACACCGCCGCCTTCTGCGTCCTTGAGTGAGAAGTACATTCCCGTGGGGTGCGGTCGCGCACTCACAACCTCACCCTGTACACTAAAACTCTGCTGCCCCACTAATTCGTTGATAAAATCAAGAAATTCGCCAACCGAAAAGACGGGCTGCACTTCCGGCGATTGATCAAAAAGTGATTTCTGACTCATTGGTATCTAGTGTAGCAAATAGTACAAAAAAACGCCCCTCCTTATTGGAGGGGCGAGCACTACACGAACTCAGCGTCCGGCCATGACTGCGTCGCGATGCACTCACGACTGTCTTTGTCATCTCTGAACCGCATGAACGCCGGTTCACGCAGCTTCCCAGTCTTGGAGTAGCGACGGACAAAGCGGACTTGAAGAACCTTGTGCGTCCAGTCGTTTCTCGACAGAGCAGCACGCGTTTCGGAGTCGAACGAACCAAGTCGCCCACAGGACATCAACCGCAGACCGGTCCGACGAGCCGACGTCGGGTCCATCTGAAGCAGTACTACGTCTTTGAGCGAGCCGTCTTCATTGAATCGCCTGCCATCGCTGTAGACGATGAAATCATCTTCCAGAATTGGCTTGAGCTTGTAACAGCCCGCAGGTCGCGGAACTCCTCCTCCGATGCGCCACGTCATCTGATAGTCGGCCTCATAGAGCACCAGCCCCTCCCAGTCACCCTTACTGGCAAGGGCGCGCATGTGCGAAAGCGGGCCGGGCACCTCTTCGACGGCAGTGACATACTGCCCGCCCCAGAACGTAGTGCGGAGCCACCGCAGAGTTCGATGATACGGCCATGAACTCAAGACGTATGACGGCGGGTGCATGTGAAGCACGTTGAAGACGATCAGCCGTGGCACAATACCGGTCGACAACATATCTCGTGCGCGATCCATTGAGGATCCGAGAAATGATGCAACGTACGACATGGCATCGTGACAATTTTCTGGCGCCTCAGAGCTTGCGATCTCCACCACCAGCTCGCCAATGAGCACGGTGCCAATGGGAAGTCGAAGCAAACGGATCTCGCCCCGAATGTAATCCAGACGATGATCCATCTCTCGCATGCCTGAACTGTACATGCGAATCGCATCGTCCTCACCAACGTGCACGAGCACTTTATGCCCATCACGCTTGCGGGTGCCAATGAGCGATCCGCGTGACTGCATCGCCTGAAGCATGTCGTACCGGTACTCGCCTTGCCCAATGGGCTTGGCAACAACGAAATCGACGCTCAACGGTCCATGAGACATGGAATCTCCTTTGGAAAAGAATGGACTTTACTATACGCTTCTATTTGACTTCTGTCAATTCTCTCGCCCTCGGCTGATACTGCGTCGAAATATCAATCGAGTGTGTCGCAATCGAGGAGATAGCGCCATCGCGTAGGTGAACATCAAGCATCATTCCACGTCGCGTTTCCTCCGACCAATTTTGATCAAACACAAAATTCCCCAATGAGTAGATGATCCACTTCCCGCGATACTGCTCGACATCCTGCACGACATGCGGATGATGTCCAATAATCACATCTGCGCCAGCATCGATGAGCTCGTGATAGATACGCTCCTGGTGCGCGCTGTGATGAAGCTCGTATTCTGTTCCGGTGTGAAATGACACCACGACGATATCCGCCACCGCGCGCGATCGTACAATATCCTCCGACGCGGATGCCGCTCGATACACCATAGCCCCTGCGCGCACATCAGTGGCCTGTGCCGATGCGGGCAAAATATCGGTATATGCAAGAAATGCTATGCGCGAGCCATTCACGACGCGCACATGTGGCTTTCTGGCTTCTTCAATTGTCATTCCCCCACCAACTGCCATCATGTCCGATTCAGAAATATAGCGAAGTGTGTCTTCAAATGCCGGAAGTCCAAAATCCCATACGTGGTTATTGGCGACAGATAACACGTCGAATCCGGCTGCTCGCAAGCCCTCCATACCTCGCGGATCGGCACGGAAACAAAAGCCGCAACCGTTTGCAAATCCCCGCGAGGACACGGTCGTCTCGAGGTTCCCAAACGTAAGATCCGCCGCACTCGTGATCGAAGCAATGCGCGCGAAAGGCCACACCCAATCATCGCGAGATCGCATCGCATCTCCAACGGAACGAGACAACATAATATCGCCAACAAAACGAAGGACGGTTTCCTTTGGCGATGCACTGACCCCTGTCGGCAGAGGTGTTCGGTTCGATTCTATCTCCACCGTGTAATATCCGGGAGGGTGCCGCACAATCATCCATCCACACAGCAAAACCGTCACAGCAAGCACGATGAGTTGCCTATAGGTCACTAGTAGAGTGCGCCGGTAAGCGCGAGATATATACCTGCACCAACGAGCAAGGC
>JAGOPO010000024.1 GCA_017992005.1 Minisyncoccota bacterium | reverse complement strand
ATGCGGCGCATGAAACAGGTGCATTTGAAGCGGTTATTTCTGCCCGCGCCAAGGCGATGGGTGCATCTTCGGTCGTAGATCATGCACAGGCTGAGAATGCATTGTCGGGCGCGCTCAAATCGCTCTTCGCATTATCTGAGGCATACCCAGATTTGAAGGCGGTGTCGAGCTTCAATCAGCTACAGACAGAGCTTTCCGATACGGAAAACAAGATTCAAGCAGCTCGTCGCTTCTACAACAGCAACGTCATGGCGCTCAACAATAAAGTTGAGTCATTCCCTGGCAATGTGGTTGCATCTACATTCGGTTTCAGTAAAGCGGATTTCTTCGAGCTTTCCGACGCCGCTCAACGAGAGCCGGTGCAAGTGAAATTCTAACGTCATCGCTCGATGGTGAATCTCTACACACAGCAGGACGCAAACGTCCGACGTACGTGGCTACTCATGTCATCGGTGGTGGCGCTGATGATTGGTTTGGGCTGGCTCTTTGGCCAAGCATATGGGGACGCCTCGTTCATCTACGTGTTCGCATTGGTGAGTATCGGAGGCAATATTTTCGCGTACTGGTTTTCTGATTCGATTGCACTTTCCGTGTCAGGGGCGCAGCCGGTCGCGCGCGAGGCCAACACTCGGCTCTATCGTATCGTGGAAAATCTGTGTCTTACCGCTGGGCTGCCGTTGCCACGCCTCTATATTCTTCCTGGAGCACAAATCAATGCATTTGCCACGGGTCGCAATGCAAAACACGCCGCCGTCGCTGTCACTCAGGGGGCGCTCGAGCGACTCAATGACAATGAGCTCACAGGTGTGCTGGCGCACGAGCTTTCACATGTTGGCAATCGCGATATTCTCATCTCTACAATCGTCGTTGTGATTGCGGGTGTTATCGCCGCTGCATCTGATCTGTTCTTGCGTATATCATTTTTCGGCGGTGGAAAGCGCGACGATAATCGCGAAGGGGGAGGCGCGCTCATGGTGGTCGCAATTATTGCTGCTGTCTTAGCTCCGATTGCGGCAACATTGGTCCAGCTGTCGGTCTCACGAAAGCGCGAGTATCTCGCCGATGCATCGGGTGCCCTTCTCACTCGCTATCCAGAGGGACTTGCGAGTGCACTCGAGAAGATAGCCGCTGATGGCGCAGAGCTTCCACGTGCAACCAGTGCTACGGCACATCTGTATTTGAGCAGCCCATTTCGTGGTCGCGATGCCGCTTCGTGGTTTACCAAATTGTTTCAGACACATCCGCCAATTGAAGAGCGGATCCGGATACTGCGGGGGATGGAGTAGGTGGCTCGCTTCGCTGGCATAGCACTCCTCAGGCGCGCTGATTTGACGGCTATCAAATCAGCTCAGTTCTCGCTCCGTCGAGCTCGAAATGGTCTTCGTAGTGATATTCCAGCTTCGCTAGCTTTTATATTGCAAAGTTGACTTTTGGTTTAAATGAATGATAATATATTGAAAAGGGTTCGCGCCCTTTCGGAACATTCAAAATCACGCAGTCTGAGGTCTGAGCATGAGGTTCAGATGGGAGATTGCAGCAGGTGAGGTGAAGTATCATGGCAAAAAAGACAACCAGTTCAGGTCAGGCGCTGGGCTTGATAACGGACTTCATTGTGGGGCTGCGTGCTGCGCTTCGGAGTCAGGGCGGTACCGACGTGGACCTCGAAAAGCTTCGCGTGCCGGCATTGCATCAGATCATTGCCGCGTATCTCGTTGGCATGCCGGTCACGATCGGCACCGCTGTGAAAAACGATGCGATGAAGGCATTAGAATTCGTTGATCAATCGATGCAGATCACGATCGATCCCACATGGTCGACTGATCAGCTTATCGCAATTGGCGGATTCTATGACAATGATAGTCGCGATATCATAGATAGGTTCCATGATGTCACCGAACCTTGTGATCGATCCGTTATGGTGCACCTGCTGCACTATAACATTCCGATGAGTAGCTCCTCCGTTCTTTTCGATATGGAGCGACAGGGGCTTCGTCCTGCAACGTTTCTCGAGCTCGTCTGGATTGGAATCCAGCATTCGACGCTGGATCATCAGATCGCAGCTTTGGGATCGGTTGCGGGAGTGCACGATGAGCAGCGTGTCGCATCCTTGATCGGTCGAAAGCGCCGGTTGCAACTCAGTTGGATGGATCACCAGTGGTCGATGGCTTGTCGCTTCGCTGCTGTCGGCAAGTAGTTCTCGTCTTCAGTCGCCACCGCACTCACGTGTGGTGGTTTTTTATATTTATGCTTTCGTGTTTGTGGTATACCATAAGGTATATCTTCGATGACGACACTCAAGAATAAATCTATCGTCGTGCTCGGTCTCGGATCGTTGGGTGGTGGCGTCGCTACCGTCAATTGGCTACTCGACCAGGGCGCGCGAGTCACGGTTTCTGACCTCAAAGATGCAAAGGCACTCGCATCGTCGGTGAAGCGCGTGGAAGATTATCTCAAGCGCACCGCGCGCGATGGTAAGTCGTACGAGAAAGCTCGAGCAAGACTCGTCTGGGCATTGGGTGGTCACACCAACGCGCTCATTGATGGTGCGGATATGATTGTCGCCAATCCCGACGTTTCTATCCATAACCCCTATATCACGCGCGCACTCAAAAAAGGTATTCCCGTTGAAAACGAGGGCACGTTGTTTTTTCAGCAATGGACAAAGCCAGTCATCGGCGTGACGGGCACTCGCGGAAAGACGACAACAGCAACGTGGACGAATCACTTCGTTGGCACAGCGGTGCTCACGGGCAATTCGGTGACGGAGCCATTCCTGGAGGCTCTCACGGAGCACAGCAAGCGTACATCCGCTGTCACGGAGCTTTCTTCATTCGTCCTCGAATACTTCGACCACCTCAAACGCAGTCCCAAGATTGCAATCGTTACGAATCTCTATCGGGACCATCTCAATCGACACGGCACCATGGAGGAGTATGCGAAAGCGAAGGCGCGCATTTTCCAGTATCAAACGAGCCGCGACTCGCTCATTCTCAACGCTGACAATGAATGGACGCCATGGTTCCTACGGCAAAAGCCGCTCGCGCGAGTATTTTTCACGTCGCTTCGTCAGCTACCTCCGGCAACGATGGGTGTGTGGTTTGACGATGATGCATTGTGGGAATGGAAGGGGGAGAAAGCAGCAAGGATTTTGGAACTACCGGGTTTCAGCGAGCAGTGGGGCATGCATAATGTGGCCAATCTGATGCAGGCGACACTCGCAGCGCACCTCACGGGAGTTAGCTATGATGCTATTGTCCGCAAAATCTCTTCGCTGCCTGTGGTCGCCTATCGGCAGGAGGTGATATATCGGGATAGTAAGCTGACCGTCGTCAACGATACCACTGCTACATCTCCAGAGGCGGGGATTGCGGCAGCGCAGCGATGGGGCGGACCTACCTCTGTTCTAATTGCCGGCGGCACTGATCGTGATCTCGACTACAAGCAATGGGCAGAGGCGATACGTACGTCGATTCGCAAGACAAACCTCATCCTCCTCTCGGGAAGTGCCACCAAAAAAATGCGACGTGCACTCGGGCAGTATGGTGCTGGTGTCCGTTCCTATGATACGCTCGAATCGGCTTGGGGCGCGGCACAGAAGAGGGCTTGCAAATATGTCAATTCTGTGGTATTATTTTCTCCTGCAGCAAAGAGCTTTGAGTTGTTTGCCAACGAGTACGATCGTGGTCAACAGTTCAATGCAGTAGTCGCAAGTTCCTTGAAGAAAAAAAGGAGGTGAGTGTGGTCCAACGACCATTCTTTGTTGATATCGTGTTCGAGCTGATGACGGGCGAGGCGCCATTGTCGAAGCTGTCTCGGCGCGATGCCATGATTACGGTGATGGCCCGATGGGATAGCTCGCGCATCGTTACCCCGCAAGAGCGCGACTGCGCCCGTATCGCATTGAGTTGTATCGGGCTTGATTGGCATCTCGCCGAGCACATGCCCTACAGCTTTGAAGATGTGGCAGCAAAGCTTCGCCAGATCGCTCCGGTTCCGATGGACACGGCAGGCGCACTTTCGTATATGAGTCGCCAGTATCATCCACCTGCACCCGTGCGCGGCGGACGTTAGCACAACCCCGACGAGAGTCGGGGTTTTTCTTTGTCCTGTGCTAGTCGATGCGACATTTTCGTGCTAGGATATCCCAGCTTTCTACGGAGGCGTCCCGTAGTGGGCTCGAGCGCTAGTCGCTTGTGCCCGACTCACCAGCGCAGCCAGTGGGCGAGCATGGTAGTTGAGTCGCAATCCCAACGACATATTTTTCTTAGAGCGGAGGCGTCGCATAGTGGTCGAGTGCGCTCGCTTGGAAAGCGAGTATACCGAAAGGTATCAGAGGTTCGAATCCTCTCGCCTCCGCTCTGTGAAAAATAGTCGTCGGGAGAAAGCGAGTGTACCGAAAGGTACCAGAGGTTCGAATCCTCTCGCCTCCGCCATAGCATTACGGACTACCATATGGTAGTCCGTAATGCTACTACGACAGGAAGGGGAGGATTCGAAGCCCGGAGCGATGTGACGACAGTTGGAGTCACCGCGAGGGCAGGAGCCCAGAACCGAGATGCCGCGACTGGCGGCATCGAGAGTGGCGGGTGAATCCTCTCGCCTCCGCCCAAGATGCTTTATTATTTTGGAGTGGCAATAATCTGATTCGCCGCGTAAAGTCCTGTCAGGAAGCTGTCTTCGAGCAGTGAGAGATTGTAATCAGACGCTAGGTAGAGATTATCCTCTAATGTTTGGGGAACTAAATCATTGCCTGGAATAATCATGCCCGGGTGCCAGTGGATACGATGCACCACGTGATGAATCTCATAATATTGTTTAAAATCAGGGTCAGCATGTTTTGAGTAGACAATATCACCGCCATCACCTTGTTTCCAAAGCATGTAGACATCATGATGTTTTGGTCTAAAAATTATAGCGTTCTTGTTTTGGAATTCCTCGCGGCGGCGACCTACAACGTGAAAAGTGTACGCTGGCTGTTGCGCATTTTGCTTCGGAAGGTCATACACGCCGTCTAGTTGTGATTGAGGTGCTGCAATGACAACGTTATCCGCTGAGAATGAACCATGGCTCGTCTGCACTGAAAATGTTGAGTCAATTTTGCGCTTGAGATGATGTACGGTTGCTAGAAGAATGCTCTCTTTATAACCCTCTGTTAGCCTCTTTAGCGTGTGTCGGAAATTGATCGTCCATGAATCACTTATGATCCAGAGAAACATACCGAGGTACATGACCGTATTAACTTTTGATGAATCAATGAATGCTGTACTCGCTGTTGCTGGGTTGCCGATATATTCATCTAGCTTTTGTAGACGATGCTTCTTGATGAATTCACTTGCGGGCATCCGCCAATACTTTATAAGCCACGGATCCGCTTCGAAGCACTCTTTCACGGATTGATGGGGTGCTTTCTTCCGGTAGGACTGAATATGATGACGAAGTTGTCGTGTATAGAAGAGCAGCTTTAGGAATTGAGGGAGGAAGTGGATATTACGAAAACTGAAAATCGAACTATATCCTGAGCCATCGAATACATTAAAATCTCGTAACCGTAATTTCTTTTGCTTCTCAACATATGGCATCACGTTCACGTAGTCTTCCGTCATGTACGCGGCTCCATAATCGGTATCGAATGTTTTCGAGGTAAGCATTCTCCCGCCTAAGTCTTTCGAGATAAGCAGGAAGTCTCTACCCGCATCGTGCAGGCGTCTGGCACATGACAAACCTGAAATACCTCCACCTATAATAATTGTCTCGTACTCGTGATGCGCTGTCATGGTGAAATTATATCATGATGAAGTTCGTTTTAGTGGTGGCGAATGTCGTGGCACTCCATCTCCGCACCGGATTTGACGAATTGTTGGGAATCTGCTATACTTATAGAAATAACAGTACGTTGCGATGCTCGGTAGAGCGTCGCGAGACTCGGATCTATTGCGCTTGCCTGGTGGCGAGCAGGTCATCTAACGTGACACCATAGAATACTCGGGTCACGTATACAAATGAAGATGACAGAAGAATTAGAGCACAAGCCCGAGGGCTTTGCTGGCCTTGGTATTAACGATACGTTTTTAGAGGTACTCACGAAGTTCAAATTTACGGTGCCTACTCCTATTCAGCACAAGGCGATGCCGGTGGCTGCTCGTGGAGAAGATGTGATTGGTATTGCACAGACGGGTACGGGTAAGACCCTCGCCTTTGGCGTACCGATGCTCCAGCAGCTCCATTCTGGGGTTGCGCAGGGAATTGGCTTGGTGTTGCTTCCAACGCGTGAGCTTGCGATGCAGGTAGACGAGACACTCGGCAAAATTGGAGGTCCTATGGGTCTTCGAACCGCGGTGCTCATCGGAGGCGAGAGTATGCGCAAGCAGGTGATGCAATTGCGTCGCCGTCCCCATGTGCTCGTGGCCACTCCGGGACGTTTACTTGATTTGGTTGATCAGGGTTATATCAAGCTCGATAAGACGGCAATCTTGGTACTCGATGAGGCTGATCGCATGCTCGACATGGGATTTGCGCCACAGCTCAATCGCATCATGCAGATGCTTCCTCCGGCGCAGCAGCGTCAGACGTTGCTCTTCTCTGCTACGATGCCAGCTGATATCGTGAGTATTGCTAATCGGCACATGAAGACGCCGGTACGCGTTGAGGTGGCGCCACAAGGTTCCGCTGCAGAAACGGTTGAGCAGGAAATGTTCATCGTACGCAAAGAAGATAAGTTTGCGTTGCTCTTGGATGTGCTCAATCAGTACCACGGATCGGTATTGGTCTTTACTCGCACCAAGCATGGCGCAAGCAAGCTCACCAAGCATCTCCAGGACCAGAAATTTAGTACCGCAGAAATCCACGCCAACAAATCTCTTATGCAGCGGGTGCGGGCACTCGAAGGATTCAAAAAGGGACAGTATCGCGTGCTTGTCGCAACGGATATTGCGGCACGTGGTATTGATGTCACCAACATCGAGCTCGTGGTCAACTTCGATCTACCAGATAGCACCGGAGACTACGTGCACCGCATCGGCCGCACGGGTCGCGCAGGTCGCGAGGGGCGAGCGATCTCATTTGCTTCACCCGACCAGCGCCAAGATATTCGCGACATCGAACGTTTGATTCGCAAGCCGATGACAATCTCAAAGCATCCACGACTTTCCGTCGAGATGCCGACGATTCCTGCGGCGCGACGCGGCATCATGGGAGGCCGTAGTCGCTCGTATCCACGCCGTCCTCGATTCGGCGGACGAAGGTAAGAAAAAGCCGGCTCCCAGGAGCCGGCTTGTCGGTCTATCGATCTACCACTTTCCTCGCGACGAATCGGATCGTGTCTATCTCTAGGTCGTAGAGAACGTGGAGGACGATAGCCGTCCCAAGGCCATACGTAATGGTGGCATAGAGCAGCACGAGGCCGACGTACCATGCATTCACCATACCCTGGATGCCCTGGTACTTATGACCGTCGCGGAACCGTACATTTGCTGCCAGAGCTCCGAACATGAAGAGCGTTGGAATTGTTCGACTGTGAAGGATATCGGTGAGATAGCCAAACGACAGCACGTCGGTGATTGGCAGCAAGATTGTACGCCAGAGCCAATACACCGGATCGTTGTACCCAAGGTACCAAATGGCGTATCCCAGAAGCGAGCCCATGACCGTGAGCGCTACGCCACCGAGCGTTGTGGTGACACTTCTCTCGCCCAGCCCAAGGCCCAATGAGATGACGCCCAGCGCTAAGATGAGGATGATGAAGATCGAGCCACCCAATGTGCCTAGAAACCAATTGCTCACCATGAGGCCAATCATGCTCGTACAAATGAATAGCCATCGAAATCCAAGCTCCTCCCGGATTCCCGCCAGAACGGATGTTAATACTCCGTAGAGAAATATCTCGGTATCCGATTCGGTGGAATGGAGCGAGAGCGAGGAAAGAATCGCGCCAACACCTGCATATGCGAACAGCGGCCAAAACCGAACGAGCGTGTTTACCGAAATAGACCAGTTCAAATAGGGGTAGACGAAGAAACCGAACCAGTGGTGTTGTATGAACATCACGAACAGTCCGACGAAGCCAAGGCCAACGATGCTTCGTGCCTGCAGCCCGAGGATCATGCGGTGTTGTTTCAGCTCTGCATGCGCTTGTTCTCGCGACGTGAGAGTTTTCTCGAGATGTACCACGCTGCCTCCTTTTCAAAGAAAGGCATAATATAGCAAAAAATATAGAAATGTCAATTATCCATCGGCAGAAACTTTGATAGAATATACGCACTTCAGATGACTCCCGTTACAATACTTACTGGCTTCTTAGGAGCAGGGAAGACGACTCTCCTGAATCACATCCTCACGGGCGACCACGGCAAGCGTATTGCGGTGGTCGTCAATGAACTTGGTGACATCGGACTCGATGATCGATTTATCGCGCGCTCGGATGGTGACATTGTTGAGCTCACCAATGGGTGCGTGTGCTGCAGTGGACGAAATGACACCATGGAGGTGCTTTTGTCGCTGGTCGCGCGCTCGAAGCGTGGCGAGCCTATCGATCATGTCATCATCGAGACAACCGGTCTCGCAAAGCCCGCATCGCTGTGTCGGTTCTTTTTGGGCGACTCGCCACTTAAATCATTCTATCGACTCGATGGCGTCGTGACGGTGGTGGACGCCTACCATGGCGTCAGTCAGATGGTGCAGTATCGTGAAGTCAAAGAACAAATCGCGATTGCCGACTTGGTACTCATGAATAAGACCGACTTGGCGGAAGAACCACAAATCCATAATCTCGAAGAATGGGTACGTGGCCTCAATCCGACCGCACCTATCGTACGCGGGAGTCGTGGCGTGGTGCCGCTCGACCGCATTCTGAATGTCGGTGGCTTTCAGCTCGTGGGCAAGGAGCACATTCTGGAGGAGCATCACAATCATGATGAGCCTGTGCATGATTCAGATATCACTTCCATTTCAATTCGCGAAGAACAGCCACTTGATCGAGGCAAGTTTATCAAATGGCTTACCGAATTTGTCGCCATGGAGGGCGGTGACTTGCTGCGCTACAAGGGAATTCTCCAGTTTGCTGGGTTGCCAAATAGAAGCATCCTGCAAGGCGTGCACATGATTCGGGAGCTTGAAGATGCGGGACCATGGCCGGATGGTGTGGTACCGGCAACGGAGCTGGTGATCATCGGGCGACGCTTGATGGCAGATGTGATACGCGAGGGGGTTCGCAACTGCGTCGCGCGGTAGTATACTGTGAGTATATGGTAGGCGTGATCTTGTTTCTTTTTGGTGTCCTCATTGGCATTACAGCAATGTGGCTTGTTCAGCGTAGCGCTCATCGCAATGCATCTCGTGAGCACACAGGGGAGGCGCACTACGAGCCGGTGCGTCGCGTTGTAGTGGCGCATTTGCGTTCACATGGGACGATCAATGTGCGACAGCTCGAGCGTATGGTGGATCTTCCTACGCATCGTATCTCTTCGTTTCTCAATCGAATGACCGCCGATCGACATATCATTCGTCACGGTCATGGTGATGATGGCGCCTTTTTCACGCTGATGCTACGCTAGCGGAGGTTCTTTTTGCGGAGGAGGTTCCCATGAACCTAGTGCAAGGTGCTTTTCGTAGAGAGCTCGTAGGTGTGCTTGCGATGCTGCATTTCTTGGCTGCGTATGGGGTCTGGTGGTGTAGCACGTGGGGCGTTCCCGCTACTGCCTGGGTGCTCGCCGTTGTACTCTATTGTGTTAGCTCGCTTGGAATTACCGTTGGGTATCATCGCTATTTTACGCATGGGGCATTCTGGTGCGTGCGTGAGGTGAAATATGCTCTTGCGATTGCAGGCGCGCTCGCAGGGGAAGGTCCACTCTCGAGGTGGTGTGCCGATCACCGACAACACCATCGTTTCACCGACGGCGACTTCGACCCTCACTCGCCATGGAGTTCGCGTGCAGGTGAGGGGTTCAAGCAGTCCGTCCTTGGCTTTCTCTGGGCGCACGTTGGTTGGATCTGCTGGGAAACAAAACGTCCCGACGGATTCCATCCTGGTGTTCCTGTGCACGATGCCGCAGTAGTTGCGTGGCAGGAGCGATACTACTGGCACATCGTTGCTGCTGGGTTTCTTGTTCCATTTCTACTTGCTGGATGGGCGGGATTCTTTCTGGCAGGTTGCATTCGTATGGTGGCGCACTTTCATGCCACATGGATGGTTAATTCCGTCTGTCATCTGTGGGGATCGCATCCGCTCGGACCTGATGGCGACGTATGGAAGCGAGATAAGTCTCGCAACAACGTCTTCGTTGCACTCGTGACGATGGGTGAGGGGTGGCATGGCAATCACCATGTGCAGCCACATGCAGCTCAGCTCGGGTATCGGTGGTACCACTGGGATCCAGGCAAGTGGCTCATTCATCTCTTCGAGGGTGCGCATGTTGCACGCAAGGTGCAACGATATACTGTGTGAATATTTCGGTAGGCGTCTTGCATGTTGGGACGCCTTTTTTGTCCTTGTAAAGTGGATATCCTCATGGTATTCTACGTAATGATACAGAGCCTAGGTACGGCATTATTTATTGCCGTCTTTGTGTGTTCGGAGGTGTGTCCGAGGCAATTTCACAGGCCGGTATCTTGCCAATGAGCGATACCGTCGAACAAATCAAGTCTCGCCTCGATATCGTCGACATCATCTCCGGGTATCTGAAGGTGCAAAAAGCTGGCCAAAACTATAAGGCTCGCTGTCCGTTTCATAACGAGAAGACTCCGTCCTTTCACATTTCTCCCGAGCGACAGTCATGGCATTGTTTCGGCTGCAATAAAGGTGGCGACATGATCTCCTTCGTCCAAGAGATTGAAGGAATCGATTTTGTCGAGACACTTCGGATTCTCGCATCGCGAGCCGGTGTGCAGATGCAAGAGCGTCATCCCGAACAGCAGAAAACAAAAGGTCAGCGTCAGGCATTGCTCGCCGTGACGGAGCTTGCCTCGAAATTTTTCGAGAAGCAATTGTGGCACAGCACGTCAGGTGCTCGCGCGCTTGCGTATCTTCGTAGCCGCGGTCTGCGTGACGAGACTATTGTTGCATGGCGCCTCGGTTGGGCCCCCAATGACTGGCAAGCGCTTACTGGTTTCTTGCTCGATCAGGATACCACGGCACCAGCCATCGTCGGCGCGGGTATGGCCATTGATAAGAATGGCCGCCCGTATGATCGTTTTCGAAGCCGCATTATGTTTCCGATTTGTGATTCCAACGGGCAGGTCGTTGGATTCACGGGTCGCGTGTTTGGAGCTGAGGTTGCCGTTGATGGTGAGCCGTTGGCAAAATACGTCAACACACCGCAAACGCTCCTCTACGATAAAGGCAACATCCTGTACGGTCTCGATAAAGCAAAAACCGCGATGCGCACCAATGACGCGTGTCTCCTTGTTGAGGGCAATGTTGACGCAATCATGTCATGGCAGGCCGGCGCGCAACATGTGGTCGCGACGTCTGGCACCGCATTGACTCCTCAGCAGCTCAAGATACTTGGTCGCTACAGTATGAATTTGGATATGTGTTTTGATACCGATCAAGCCGGCAAGGTTGCTACTCGGCGCGGTATCGGACTCGCCCTCGCGCAAAACTTCGCAGTGCGCATCCTGACGATTAAGGACGCGGAATGCAAAGATCCTGCCGACTATATCCAAAAATATGGTGCCGCATGGAATGACATTGTGTCTTCGGCAACGCCCGTGTTGCAATATTACTATCAGGACGCACTGACAACATTTGATCCATCTTCGCGGACCATCAAGAAGGCAATTGTTGCGTCGATGGGTCCGCTCATCCGTCGTCTCCCGAGCAAAGTCGAGCAGGGTCACTGGATTGGTCAGCTCGCGGCGCTCTTGCGCACCAGTGAGTCAGCGGTAGC
>JAGOPO010000023.1 GCA_017992005.1 Minisyncoccota bacterium | reverse complement strand
GCACCTCGATGTCGGCTCGCCCTATCCTGGGACTGAAGAAGGCCCCAAGGGTTTGGCTGTTCGCCAATTAAAAGGGTACGCGAGCTGGGTTCAAACCGTCGTGAGACAGGTTGGTCCTTATCTGGTGCGGGCGTTAAGATTTGAGGGGGGTTGTCTTTAGTACGAGAGGACCGAGATGAACATACCGCTGGTGTATCAGCTGTCCTGCCAAGGGCACGGCTGAGTAGCTATGTATGGTTCCGATAAGCGCTGAAAGCATATAAGCGCGAAACGGGCCCCAAGATGAGATCTTATAGACTCCTGGAAGATTACCAGGTTGATAGGGTGCAGATGCAAGGGCAGCGATGTCCTCAGTCGAGCACTACTAATATGTCTGAAACCGACTTACTGTTGTCGGAGATCCCTTATAAAATCAAGTTCAGATGCAGTGATATATGGTGCGATTTATTACCCGTAATTTTTCCGAATGCTTTTGTGGCTTTCGGTAAGGTGGCATTGCCACGAGTGCTCCACCCGTTCCCATCTCGAACACGGAAGTGAAATCTCGTAGGGCCCATGATAGTCGTTTACTCGGCGAAAGTAGGTCGCCGCCTTACCGAAGTCCACAAGACTAAAACCCCGCAAGGGGTTTTTGGCGTTTTATGGTTACTATGGTATACCAACGCTGGAGGTAGCTATGAGCGATGTGGTGAAATTTCAGAAGCCCTCACTCGATGAAGAGATGAAGACCGCCAAGGAATTTATTGGAGGGAGTCAGTCGACGCTAGATTATTTTGTGCTTCAGCGCTCCTCGCTTGCCGGGATTCGCGCATCGTTGATCCGACACAAAGAGGGTCGACTGCTTGAATTTTTAGACGAGCACATAGCGAAGTGCGATCAAGAAATCGATGCTGTCGAAGAGACGATATGTATCTGGAAAAAGATACTCGCGGTCTTGGAGCAAAAGTCTGCGTAGCATTATGCGGGGTCATGGGACCTCGCTTTTCTTTGCGACTCACCGTGGAACGCGCTACAATACCTCCATGAATCGACTTGCTAAGCAGTCCATGATTGCTGGTATATTTCTTATCATTGTTTCTGTGTTGGGATGGCTGCTCTATCGCGTGGTAGTGCCCGCTCCAACCTGTTCTGACGGCATACAAAACGGAGCCGAAGAAGGAGTCGATTGTGGTGTTTCTGCTTGTACGAACCTGTGCGTGTCTCCTGTAATGCCGATCGTTGTTAGTACGCCGCTACTACTGTCTGCGGGTGCTGGCTCTGATGTTCTCGTCGAGCTTCAAAACCGAAATCCACTCTACGGCGCTTCGGTCGTTCCCTACACGCTTACCGTCTTTGATGCATCGGGCGCCATACTGACTACTCGACGTGGAGTTGAGTATGTTAACCCGGGCGTGTCGAGATATATACTTTTTCCACTGGGGGCGCAGTCCAAGTCGCCTGCGCGTGCAGAGCTGAGTTTGGATTTGTCAGCGATTACATGGGCGACTCTGACACAGGACGTAAAGGGGGATGTACAATTTGGTGTACGAAATGAATCCTTGAATGTAACGAGTGATGAGGTTCGTTACTCCGCTTCGGTGCTCAATAAGAGCAAGTTTGCATTCGACACCGTTGATGTGATGGTGCTCCTCGTTGATAAAAATAATACTATCGTGAGCGCCACTAGCACGGTTCAGCGCACTCTTCTGCCTGGAGAAGAGCGCGCCTTCGTGATGACATGGCCGTTTGCAGTCGCTGATGCCGTGCGTGCGCAGGTGATTGTCACGACGAATATTTTTGCCAACGATAATTTTATCCGCGCGTATGGATCTCAGACGCCTACTCAGGGCTTTTAGCGTCGGATTTACGAGGATACTCTTTGGCATTGATCGCACATTGTTTGTGATGGTCCTTATTGTGTGTGGCATCGCTGCGCTTAATCTGTACGGGATAGGCGGTGCTGATCATACGCTGTTTCGTCGGCAAATAGTTCTTTCGGTTGTAGGCATAGGCGTAATGCTACTCGTCTCGAAGGCAAATTACCGCGTCCTCAAGGATAACTCCATGTCCGTTCTCGCATTCTACGGCGCATCATTTGTGCTGTTGGCATCGACGCTTCTGTTCTCTGAGATCCGAAACATCCGTGCATGGATTTCGATCGGCGGGCAGCAATTTGAACCTTCGGAGCTCATGAAATTGGGTTTGGTGATATTGCTGGCGAAGTATTTCAGTCAGCGGCATGCTAATATCGGTCAGTTTCGGCACATTCTCGTGTCGGGAGTGTACGCGGGTTTACCCGCTCTGGTCGTGCTTCGTCAGCCGGACCTTGGTTCCGCGGTCATCATTATCCTTGTATGGGTTGTCCTGTTGCTCTCCATTGGTATTCGAATGAGACACTTCTTCCTCATCGTGATGACCGGGTGCGTCGGGGCATATCTAGCATGGATTTGGGCGCTTGCGCCCTATCAAAAGGATCGCATCTTAGCGTTTATTAATCCCTACTCAGATCCTACGGGCTACGGGTATCATATTATTCAGAGTCAGGTTGCCATTGGCTCGGGCGGTGTCTGGGGGAGGGGTCTTGGAAGTGGGAGTCAGGCGACACTGGGATTTTTGCCCGAGCCGTATAATGATTTTGCTTTTGCAGCTCTCTCAGAGCAATTCGGTTTTGTGGGTTCATCAATATTCTTGATTAGTATGGGGGTCATCGTCTGGCGGGTCCTTCGTGTTGGTCGCGAGTCGAGTAATAATTTCGCTCGCCTGCTGTGTATTGGAGTTGCGACGATCATTGGCGCACACACGGTCATTAGCGTATCAGTCAATGCGGGCCTTATGCCGATAACGGGCATTCCGCTTACCTTTTTGTCGTATGGTGGGAGTCATTTACTTTCGGTCATGATAGGGTTAGGATTCGTGCAAAGTGTTCATCGCTATGGATAAAAAGCTCACCGTACGCATCGATATGCCAGCGCCGGATCTCTTGACGTTTGAGCTCGTTGACGGCAATGGGAGTGTCATTGCGAGCCAAACATGCGCCTACGAACGGCCTGTGGACAACCTGCTCTTGACGACTGTTGACAATCTGCTCAACCGGAGTAGACTTGATAGGTTAGCGCTCAACGACGTCGTGCTCGGAGAGGGGATTGACAAGAACTCATCTTTGTATAGAATTGTTCAATCCTTCGCCGCAGCCATCGCGGCCGCACAGTGACAGTGCTGTGACGGTTTGCCAGGGCAGTCGTCTGGACTATCCGCATTGTCGGAGTCCCGGACATCACCCATCCACCCTGTGCAGGTACTACAATCATATATCAAATAGCATTGGTCGCGGCACCACCGTAGTGGGGCCGTGTTTTGTCGTCTAAGGGCATTCTAATTTTTCATTACGATATGAGTAGCACCTCACGTACCGTTCTGAGCAAGTATGAGAATCTGCATCAGTTTGACGCGCCAAACTTGGTGCAGGTCCAGTTGGATTCGTATGAGTGGTTTTTAAAGCACGGGCTCAAAGAGCTTTTGCGCGACGTGAGTCCGGTTGAGGATTGGACGAGCAATGAGCTCGAACTGTCATTCCTCGATTTTCGCATGGACGAAGCCAAGTACACCGAGCGTCAGGCGGTTGAGAAGAACGTGACATACGAAGCCCCGCTCAAGTTTAAGGTGGGTCTTCGCAACAAGCGCACCGATCAGTATCGCGAGCAGGAGTTGTTCGTTGCTGATCTTCCATTGATGACGCCACGCGGTACGTTCATCGTGAATGGTGTCGAGCGCGTTGTTATCTCGCAGCTCATCCGTAGCCCTGGTACATTCTTCCAGCTCTCAGGCGCTTCAAAGTTCAAGCGCTATTTTGCCGCAAAGCTCATCCCCAGCAGAGGTGCCTGGCTTGAGTTTGAAACCGAATCAAACGGCGTTATTTCAGCGCGTATCGATCGAAAGCGCAAAGTGCCAGCAACGGCCTTACTCCGCGCATTTGGAATCGCAAATGACGATGAGATTAAAAAGCTTTTTGCCGACGTTGATACAGATCCCAATGTAAAATTCATTCTCGCGACCATTCTTCAGGACCCGTCATCCAACGAGGGTGAAGGTATGATCGAAATCTACAAGCGCATTCGTCCTGGCGATCCTGCAACGGTAGACACCGCAAAGCAGATGGTGCAGAACATGTTCTTCAATGCGGCCCGTTACGATCTCTCAAAGGTTGGACGCCACCGCATGAACCAGCGCTTCCAGGAGGATTTGGATATCGATGCCAAGGAACTTCGTGTTCTTCGCAAGGAAGATATCGTCAACATTCTTCGCGAGATTATCCGTCTCAATAATGACCCAACGGCACAAGCGGACAACATCGACCACTTGGGCAACCGTCGTGTGAAGACACTTGGAGAGCTCCTCCAGGATCGTTTGCGTGTCGCATTTGCTCGTATGGAGCGCATTATTAAGGATCGTATGTCGACCTCTGATCTTGCGACTGTGTTGCCGAGTCAGCTCATCAACGCTCGTCCATTCGTAGCAGCGCTCAAGGAGTTCTTCTCCTCGGGGCAGTTGTCGCAGTTCATGGACCAGCACAATCCATTATCGGAGTTGGAACACAAGCGTCGTTTGTCTGCGATGGGACCTGGTGGTCTCACCAAAGAGCGAGCATCGCTTGAAGTTCGTGATGTGCACCCAAGTCACTACGGACGTATTTGTCCAATTGCTACTCCAGAAGGTCCAAACATCGGTTTGGTAGGACACTTGGCATTGTACGCAAAGATTTCTCCTCTTGGATTCATTTTGACTCCGTACATTCGCGTAACCAATGGCAAAGTAACCGAAGAGGTCTTGTACATGGATGCCACTGAAGAGGAGCGCTACATCATCGCGCAGTCCGGAGCACCTACCGACGCATCAGGTCGTATGATTGGCGACAAGATCGTTGCTCGTATTAAAGGTGAGGCTGGTATTGCTCATCCAGACGAGATTCAGTTTATGGATATCTCAGCGCGTCAGCAGTTTTCGGTGCAAACATCGCTCATTCCATTCTTGGAGCATGATGACGCAAACCGCGCATTGATGGGTTCGAACATGCAACGTCAGGCTGTACCATTGATCATGCCTGAGTCGCCCTACGTTGGCACGGGTCTTGAGGGTAAGGTTGCCATCGATTCCGGTCTCGTTCTCGTCGCTCCCGAAGCTGGCGTCGTCAAAGAAGTTGACTCTGCTCACATCGTAATCGAAGGCGACAAGTCCGGTACGAAGCACGAATTTAAGTTGCTCAAGTTTGCACGTTCAAACGCGTTCACCGCCATGAACCAGCGCCCATTGGTAACCAAGGGTGCAAAGGTAAAGAAGGGTGAGCCTATTGCTGATGGTCCATCGACACAAGGAGGCGAGCTCGCATTGGGACGCAACTTGATGGTGTCGTACATGAGCTTTGAGGGTCTTACGTTTGAGGACTCCATTGTGCTTTCTGATCGTATGGTGAAGGAGGATGTTCTGTCCTCAATTCACATTCATGATTATGTCGTTGATGTTCGCGAGACAAAGCTAGGACCAGAGGTTATGACGTATGACATTCCCAATGTTGCTGCCGAGCGATTGGCGGATTTGGATGGTGAGGGAATCGTGCGCGTCGGTGCTGAAGTGCGCTCGCAGGATATTTTGGTCGGTAAGATTTCGCCAAAGGGTGAGTCTGATTTGACTGCTGAAGAGCGTCTCTTGCGCGCCATCTTCGGCGACAAGTCTCGCGACGTCAAAGATACATCACTTCGTTTGGACTACGGCAAGCAGGGTCGCGTCGTTGGTGTGAAGATTTTTAGCCGCGATGCAGGTGACAAACTCGACGCCGGCGTTATCAAGCGCATTCAGGTTTCAGTCGCGCAGCTTCGTAAGATTCAAGTAGGTGACAAGCTTGCAGGACGCCACGGAAACAAGGGTGTTATTTCATCGATTCTTCCAACGGAGGATATGCCATTCTTGGCAGATGGTACGCCCGTCGATATCATTCTCAACCCATTCGGTGTGTTCTCTCGTATGAACATCGGTCAGATTTACGAGTCGCACCTTGGTCTTGCATCGAAGAAGCTTGGTCGCAAAGTTGCTACTCCTGTTATGGCAGGACCATCAGAGGCGCAGGTTATTTCTGCACTCACGGACGCTGGCTATCCAGCTGACGGACGCATGCAGCTCTATGACGGAAAGTCTGGTTTGCCGTTTGATATGAAGTGTCACGTTGGCTTGACGTACTTCATGAAGCTTATTCACATGGTGGAAGACAAGATCCACATGCGATCCACTGGACCGTACTCACTTATTACGCAGCAGCCACTTGGTGGAAAGGCGCAATTTGGAGGACAGCGCTTTGGAGAAATGGAAGTCTGGGCCTTGGAAGGATATGGTGCAGCGCACACATTGCAGGAGATGCTTACCATCAAGTCCGATGATGTGTTGGGACGCGCAAAGACGTACGAATCGATCGTCAACAGCGAGGAGATTACGGCGCCACATTTGCCAGAGTCATTTAAGGTCTTACTATCAGAAATCAAGGGTCTCGGTCTCGATATCGAGCTCATTGAGCGCTAACCCCACCTACATCCATGGAACCTCTTACATCTATCAAGATCAAGCTAGCATCTCCCGAGGATATTCTCGGTTGGTCATTTGGTGAAGTCACGAAGCCGGAGACAATCAACTATCGAACCCAGAAAGCGGAGCGCGAAGGTCTCTTCTCGGAAGCAATTTTCGGTCCTACAAAGGACTGGGAATGTTACTGCGGTAAATACAAGCGCGTACGCTACAAGGGAATTATTTGTGATCGTTGTGGCGTTGAAGTCACGCGCGCTATTGTTCGTCGCGAACGCATGGGGCACATCAAGCTTGCCGCTCCTGTTGCGCACATTTGGTTCTTGCGCGCCGTCCCCTCGAAGATTGCGGCAATTCTTGGCGTCTCACTTCCCGAACTCGAGCGCGTTATTTACTTTGCGTCCTATGTGGTCATGCGCGTCAACGATGACTTGAAGACCGAGGCAATGAAGCGCATTGAGGCGGAGTTTAAGAGTCGCATCAAGAACACGACCGACGAAGAAGAGATCGAGAGCCTCAAGGATATGAAGGACCAGGAGCGCAACAACCTCAAGAACTTGCGCAAGTATCAGATTCTCTCTGAACTCGATTACCGCGATCTTTCAATGAAGTATGGTGAAGTCTTTGAGGCGGGCATTGGTGCAGAGGCTATCCGTCGTCTCTTGGAGGGCATTGATTTGGTTGAGCTTGCCAAGGGTATCGAAGCTGATTACAAGCACGAATCCAATCCTCTCGAGGCTCGCAAAACAAGCCGACGCTTGAAGTTGGTCAGTAATATGATTCGAGCAAGCGTTCGTCCAGAATGGATGATTATGACGATCTTGCCTGTCATCCCGCCATCACTTCGTCCGATGGTTCCATTGGAGGGTGGGCGCTACGCAACATCCGACCTCAACGATCTCTATCGCCGCGTTATCAATCGCAACAACCGTCTCAAGCACCTCTTAGAGCTCCACGCTCCTGAGGTCATCGTCAAAAACGAGAAGCGCATGTTGCAGGAAGCTGTCGATGCACTCATCGACAACTCAATGCGTCGTGGATCGGCTACAACTGCCGCCACAACGGGTGCCAAGCGTGCGCTCAAGTCGCTCGCTGATATGCTCAAGGGAAAGGGCGGACGATTC
The DNA here is from genome assembly GCA_017992005.1 of Minisyncoccota bacterium. GTDB lineage: Bacteria > Patescibacteriota > Minisyncoccia > 2-02-FULL-40-12 > GWA2-44-9 > JAGOPO01. The sequence goes on along the minus strand of JAGOPO010000023.1, from coordinate 5,335 downwards.
CGTCAGAACTTGCTCGGAAAACGCGTCGACTATTCTGGTCGCTCGGTTATCGTCGTCGGACCAAAGCTGGGCATGGGAGAGTGTGGTATGCCAAAGCGCGTTGCGTTGGAGCTTTTCAAGCCATTCGTTATTGGTAACCTCATCCGCAAGGCACTCGCTCACAACATCAAGTCATCCAGTCGCCTCATTGAACAGGAGCTTCCTGAAGTGTGGACCGCATTGGAAGAGGAAATCGAGGGAAAGCTCGTCCTTCTCAACCGCGCACCAACACTTCACCGACTCTCGGTGCAGGCATTCAAGCCAATCCTCATCGAAGGAAAGGCAATTCAGCTTCCTGCGCTTCCAACAACTGCGTTCAACGCTGACTTCGATGGAGACCAGATGGCCGTTCACTTGCCGCTCACCAAAGAAGCACAGAAAGAAGCGCATGACCTCATGCTCGCAACGCATGGCATCTTGAAGCCCGCAACAGGAGAGCCTGTGGCAGCTCCAAAGCAGGACATGGTCTTCGGTTGCTACTACCTCACAAGTGTGTCGCCAGGTGCAAAGGGAGAAGGCAAGGTGTTTGGTTCGTTCTCTGATGTTCGTCTTGCCTACGACAACGGTGCGGTCGATTTGCGCGCAATGATCAAGGTGCCGTACGAGCTCGACGAGAAGATTACTCGCCGAAGCCCCATCAAGGACACGATCTCAGAGGCGGGTATCATTGAGACCACTGCAGGACGCATCATCTTTAACGCAAACATTCCCGCGGGCTATCCATTCGTCAATAAAGTCATGAATGCTACCGACATCAAGATGTTGGAGGGTAGTATTCTCGATGAATACGGCGAGGATGACACGGTGAAATTCCTCAACCGTATCTCAACGCTTGGATTCGGCTACGCAACTGTTTCGGGAATTTCATTGAGTATTGGTGATATCACATCACCTGAGGCAAAGCATGAAATCATCGAAGAGGCGGATGTGATCGTTGAGGGAAATCGCAAGCTCTTCGAAGAGGGTATGTTGACGGAGTACGAGCGCAAATCAAAAGCCATCGAAACATGGAATGCTGCAAAGGCAAAGATTTCAGTGCTCATCAAGAAGAGCATGGATCCAACAGGAGCTATGTTCATGATTGTTGACTCGAAGAGTCGTGGAAACTGGAGCACACTCGATCAGATGTTGGGTATGCGTGGTATTTTTGCCAATCCATCCGGTGAGCTCATTGAGTTGCCGGTGAAGAGCTCGTTCCGTGAGGGTCTTGCGCCACTGGAGTACTTCATTTCAAGTCACGGAGCACGTAAGGGTTTGGTAGATACGGCACTCAAGACTGCATCGGCCGGTTACCTCACGCGACGTCTCGTTGATGCCGCGCAGGATATCGTCGTTCTCGACGAGGATTGTGGCGATAAAGAAGGATATGACATCTGGGCAGAGGATGGTAAGTTCTCGGGAGAACCATTTGCCAAGCGTGTTCGTGGCCGCACGGCACTTGAGGATATCAAGGACGAGCAGGGTGAGGTCATCGTGAAGAAGGGTAAGATCATCGAAAAAGATGCAGCACGCCGCATTCAGGAGGCTGGCATCAGTCGTGTTCGTATTGCTTCAGCTATCACCTGTAATTCATTGGGCGGTATTTGTCGCAAGTGCTACGGCTACGATTTGTCCAAGAATGCTGTCGTGAAGGTGGGCGAAGCGGTTGGTATCGTTGCTGCTCAGGCAATCGGAGAACCAGGTACGCAGCTGACCATGAAATCCTTCCACACCGGAGGTGTTACGGGAGGCGCAGATATCACCATGGGATTGCCTCGTGTTGAAGAAATCTTCGAGGCTCGCCCACCGCAATTCAAGGCACTTATCTCTGAAGTTGAGGGTTCCGTGCTGGCAATCGAGGAGCGTGGCAAGCACAAGGCCGTCATTATCGAAGATGGTGAGACGCTCGAGAAACATGAGTATCTCGTTTCTCCAAACGTTGCAATTGCGGTTCAGCCAGCTGATAAGGTGACGCGTGGCCAGCGACTCTGCGAGGGTCACGTTGACCTCAAGGAGCTCTTTGCTACCACCAACGACCTCAATACCGTTGCTCGCTATATTATCCGCGAAGTGCAGGCAATTTACTTCCCAACGGGTGATACGATCAACGACAAGCACGTCGAAATCATCGTGCGACAGATGTTCAGTCGCGTGAAGATTCTCGATTCAGGTGAGACGGACTTGCTTGCTGGCGATCTCGTTGAGAAGCGCAAGATGCAATTGGCCAACGTCAATGCACGCGCTGCAACGAAGACCGAAGCTACCTATGAGCAGCAGGTTATGGGAATCACCAAGGTATCGCTCAGTACTGAATCATTCCTCTCATCGGCATCGTTCCAGGAAACAGCGAAGGTGCTCATCGAGTCATCGATTGCAGGAAAAGAGGATATTCTTCGTGGATTGAAGGAGAACGTCATCATTGGTCACTTGATCCCAGCAGGAACGGGACTCAAGGCGAAGACCGACGTAACGCTCTAGTCGTTGACAACAAAAAGACATCCCCTGGGGATGTCTTTTTGTTGGTAGTGGGATATACTACTTATGTATTCTCACGCATTTCACGTGGCCAAACACAAGAAAAAGGGGAAGCGAGGAGACGGAGCTGATGACGAGGGTGGTTTTGAGATAGGAATATCGCAAGAGACTCGCAATTCGATTGCCGGTATTTTTTGCTTTCTCATTGTCATCGTTAGTATCCTGGCGTTTGCGGGTAAGGCCGGAAGTGCCGGTATTTATTTTGATATTACGATTCGTAGTCTGTTCGGTTGGGGATTTTTCATAGTTCCCATTGCATTTACAATGCTGGGTGTTGCCTTCATCAAGTCAATTCACCGTCAGGTTGCAACGTCAGCGCTGTTTGGAACGCTCCTTTTTGTGCTTTCCGTGTTGGGCGTGTTCTATAGCATTGGTGAGGGGGACAGTGCTCGTCGGTTGTTGCAGGGTGGATATCTCGGGCTCGGACTTGGGTGGCCACTTTTTACCTTCGTAGGATTTTGGGCGGCCATGGTTATCCTTGTCGGTCTCGTCGTCGTGTCCGTACTCCTAACGCTCGATGTGCCAATCTATCAGCTGTTTGTACGATCAACAGAGGAAGAGGACTTTGCAAAAGAAAAAGAGATGTCTGAAAAGGATATCAAGGAGCTAGTCGTGAAGTCAGGAGGCAAGCCGATCGAAGAGCGGCCGATGGTGGCTGCAGCCCCCGTCGCAAAGCCGCGTGAAGAAGTGAAGCAGAGCGAATTTGTTATTAAAGCGCTCAAATCAGGCAATTGGAAGACGCCGCCAACGGAATTTTTGAGCGAAGACCAGGATCACGCATCAAGTGGCGATATTAATGCGTCTGCCGCGATCATCAAGCGCACGCTTGCAAACTTTGGCATCGAAGTTGAAATGGGAGAGGTTTCCGTGGGGCCGACGGTTACGCAGTACACCATGCGTCCTGCGGTTGGCGTGAAGCTCTCTCGCATCACCACACTGACATCCGATCTTTCCCTTGCGCTTGCGGCTCATCCGCTGCGTATCGAGGCTCCAATCCCCGGCAAATCTCTCGTGGGCATCGAGGTGCCAAATAAGAAGGTCTCTTTGGTGGGTATGCGCAACATGCTCGAGCACGAGGAATTCAAGAAGTCGAAGTTTATGTTGCCGCTCGCATTAGGTCGTGATGTATCTGGGGAGGCTATCTTTGCAGGACTCGATAAAATGCCGCATATCGTGATCGCTGGGCAGACCGGCTCAGGTAAATCGGTCACCATACACGACGTCATCTTGTCGATGCTCTACAAGTATAGTCCTGAGCTTCTCCGGTTTATCATGGTTGATCCGAAGCGTGTTGAGCTCACGCTGTATGACGGCATACCGCACTTGCTCAAGCCTGTTATCACAGAAAACAAAAAAGTCCCGCCAGTGCTCAAGCAGCTCGTGATGGAGATGGACCAGCGCTATCAGCTGTTCTCGGAGGCGAAAGTCCGAGATGTCGTTGGGTACAATGATTGGGCCTCCAAGAAAGACAAACAAATCATGCCGTTTATCGTTGTTGTCATTGACGAAATGGCGGACCTCATGAAGACGTACGGCAAAGAGGTGGAGCCTGCCATTGTTCGATTAGCGCAGATGGCGCGCGCCGTTGGTATTCACCTCGTTCTTGCGACGCAACGACCTGAGGTTTCGGTGCTCACGGGATTGATTAAGGCAAACGTCAATGCTCGTATCGCGCTTCGCGTGGCCAACCAGCTCAACTCTCGCATTATTATTGATACCAATGGCGCGGAGGCGCTCCTGGGAAATGGCGACATGCTCTTTGTTGGTTCTGATACGGCAATGCCACGACGCCTACAGGGTCCGTTTGTTGCTACGCACGAGATTGAGGCAGTGGTACGTTTTATCAAAGAGCAAGCAGAAGAATTAGGAATCCAAGCGGAAACGGATCAGCTTGCTGAATCATTCGATAAGCCAGCCCAGGCGGGAGGTGCGATGCTCGGGAATATGGGCGATTCCGACGACGTAGAGGATGAGCGTTTTGAAGAGGCAAAGCTACTCGTCATTGAGCTTCAGAAGGCATCTGCTTCGCTCCTTCAGCGTCGCATGGGACTCGGTTACGCTCGCGCAGCCCGCATGCTCGATATCTTGGAGTCCAAGGGTATCATTGGGCCAGGAGATGGGGCTAAGCCTCGGCAGGTCTACCTCAGCAAGGAGGGGGCGCTTGTAGGAGGGCCAGCGCTACAGGTTGAGTCTGGTATGCACGCGGATACGCCGGAGTCAGAGCAGCTAAATCCATAATACAACCACGTGATGTCGTATCTTTTTTCAATCGTTCTTGCGCAAGGCATCGGAGGATTGGGTGCGTTGTTTACCTCGTCAAAGATCGCAACATGGTATGAGACGCTTCTGAAGCCTACGTGGACGCCTCCAGGCTGGGTGTTCGGTCCCATCTGGACGACGTTGTATCTTCTGATGGCAATTGCGGCTGCGCGCATCTGGAATGTTCGTGGTTCTTCTGCGCTCGTTCGGGGTGCTCTCGTGCTCTATGGTCTCCAGCTGCTGCTCAACCTCCTTTGGTCAGTACTCTTTTTTGGGCTCGAGTCACCAGCGATAGGCTTACTCGGTATTGTGTTGCTTTGGATTGTTATCGTTGCGACCATTATTGTGTTCTGGCGTATCGATACGATATCTGGTGTGCTGCTGTTGCCGTACATCATGTGGGTGAGCATTGCGATGACCCTCAACTACAGGATATTTGTACTTAATTAATTCATACGAACATGACGATTTCATGGAATGAATCGCTAGCGATGGGCCTGCCCGTTATCGATGAACAGCACAA
>JAGOPO010000035.1 GCA_017992005.1 Minisyncoccota bacterium | reverse complement strand
CAGCGGTTGCGAGGGGATGTGCCTATTATTACCATCGAATACAATCTCCGCACCAATGTCATCGAGCAGATGAAGAAGGAAAACGATGAGCTTCTCCGCGCCGATGATCCCTTTTACGCCGATGTTATCGATGCGCTTCATCAGCTGCGCACCACAACCACTGACACCGGCAAGCTTCGCGATTTCAAGGAGATCGCACCTAGCGAGCTTAGTGAAATCCCCGTCTCCGACTATCATCTTCTCACCGAACAGGGTGACGTTGCTGCTCGTGACTATGACCCCATTGTTCATGGTTTCATCATCAAGAAGGGTGACCTCACGCTTCGTCCCGAGTTTTCCCCCGAAGATGTTGCTACTATTGTCAATATTCACACTGGTCTCGATCTTACCCCCGAACAGATTGCTCGTGGTAAGGATCAAATCACGTCTGCAACCAAGCTATATATCGGGCCACTGTTTGAAGGCATCTTCAAGCTTCCTATTGAGCATTTGTATACAGCGTTTCCCGAGAGAAAGATCGAACCGATGGGGACCGACATTGGCGGCATGAGCGCCCAAGAGCTGGAGCGGGAGATGAAATCGCAAGGTATCAATATCGACAACGCTGCCCGTTCATTTTTGGAGAGCAACGATTTCACAATATCCAAAACTCGGGAACATGTTGATCTTGTTCGTCTGACGGTTGCTGACCTCGGCCTTCCCCGAGGAGCCACTACTGAAGAAATCTACAGAACAGCAGAGTCGCTCGGTCTCGAGCTCTGCCCCGCAGAAGTCGGCCCCCATCTGCGCCTGGCCTATCAAGGTTTTGAGTGGATGTTTATCGCAATGAAACCCATTACCGATTCCGATGGCGAATCGTTCGTGTTCCACTTGTATCGCTATGACGGCGGACCGGAGCTCACCATGGCTTTCGCGAAGCCGACGGACGAGTGGGCTCACCACTATCGGTTTGTCTTCCGTATTCGCAATTGATTCTCGGACGCTTCCCCCTTTCCTTGAAACATAAGGTAATTTCTCGTACTATGAGCGCACAATGACTGATGTCCAACAGCGAGAAGAGAGTGTGCTCAAATTCTGGGAAGACCAGAATATTTTTGAGAAGAGCATGACGCACCGCGTCGGCGGAAAGCCGTTCGTGTTTTTTGAGGGCCCCCCAACGGCCAATGGAAGCCCCGGTATCCATCATTTTGTGTCGCGTGCATTCAAGGATTTGTTTTGTCGTTTCCAAACCATGCGCGGACGCTACGTGCTCCGCAAGGGGGGATGGGATACACATGGATTGCCCGTTGAACTCGCGGTGGAAAAAGAACTTGGATTCAAGAGCAAGAAAGACATCGAGGTGTATGGAGTCGCGGAATACAATCGAAAATGCAAAGAATCGGTATGGAAGTATCGCGAACAGTGGGAGCAGTTTACCAAGCGGATTGGGTACTGGGTGGACTTGAAGCATCCCTATGTGACGTATGAGAGCTCCTACATTGAATCACTCTGGAATGTGATTGCACAAATCGCCGATAAGGACCTGCTCTACCAGGCGCATCGAGTGGTGCCGTTTTGCACGCGATGCGGTACGCCGCTATCGAGTCACGAGGTTGCGCAGGGGTATAAGACCGTCACCGACAATTCGGTGTATTTGAAGTTTCGCGTAGCTTCATCGAAGCTTGAGCTTCCCGCCAATACCTCGATTCTTGCGTGGACGACAACGCCATGGACGCTTCCGGGCAACGTTGCGCTTGCCGTAGGAGCTGATATCACCTATGCGCTTGTGCGTCACGGTGAAGCGGATGAGTATGTAATTCTCGCTTCCGACTTGGCGAAGACCGTACTCGGAGAGTCCGCACTCGTTGAGCGCGAATTTTCGGGCGCGCAACTCGTCGGTACTACATATGAGCCACTCTTTTCCGTACGGAAACTCAAGGTGCCTTCGTCGTATCAGGTGTACGTGGCAGACTTTGTGTCCACGTCTGATGGCACGGGAGTGGTGCACACTGCAGTCATGTATGGCGAGGACGATTACCAGCTGGGCACGAAGCTTGATTTGGTGAAGCATCATACCGTTGATGAACAGGGGAAATTCGTCGGCGTCTCCGATGAGTTTGATGGCAAGTACGTGAAATCATCGACGACGGAAGCGATGATTATCGATTCACTGACGGAGCGTGGACTCGTCTTGCGTGTGCTGCCCTATGAACACGAATACCCATTCTGCTGGCGTTGCGACACGGCGCTGTTGTACTACGCAAAAGACAGTTGGTTTATCCGTGTAAGCGCGCTCAATGCCCAGATGCTCGCCAATAACAACACGGTCAATTGGGTTCCCTCGCATCTCAAAGACGGACGATTTGGTCAGTGGATTCGCGAGGGCAAGGATTGGGCATTCTCACGCGAGCGCTACTGGGGCACGCCGTTGCCCATTTGGCGATCCAAAGATGGAGAAAAAACATTGGTCGTTCGCTCACTCGAAGATTTAGATACCTATCGAGCGGATAAGCCTGCGCGATTATGGGTGATGCGGCATGGAGAGTCCACCAAGAATCTGGCGCACGTGATTGATCAAGGACAGGGCGATTCGCCGCTCACGGAAACCGGACGACAACAGGTCGTTGATGCTTCGGAAAAACTTAAAGAGCAATTAAAGGCTTCGAAGCGTACAGTAAAAACCATCATCACGTCTCCCATTCAGCGCACGCATGAAACGGCAATCATAGCCGCGGGTATTTTGGGAGTCAAAAAGGTTGTCTCCGATGAGCGTCTACGGGAAATACATCTCGGGCCATCGCTCGTCGGATGTCACGATACGAAGTACCACGAGCTTTATCCGACGTATGAGTCGAAGTTTGATCAACGACCGCCAGGGGGTGAGTCTTTGAGTGATTTGAAGGCGCGCATGTGGGGCGTGTTGAAGGAGCTCAACGAGTCGTATGCGGATGAGGATGTTTTGATTGTCAGTCACGAATATCCGATTTGGCTTATGACCGATGCGGCTCAGGGCTGGAGCCAAGAAAAATCTATCGAAGAAAAAAACACACGAGGGGATGATTTTGTCGGCTTTGCGCAGGTGTCTGAACTGGTTGCTCGTAATATCCCTCGCGATGAGCAGGGGAATCTCGATATGCATCGCCCCTATGTGGATGATATTGTGCTGAAAGCAGAGGGTTCAACAGCGCTTCTTCATCGTATCCCCGAGTTGTGTGATGTGTGGTTTGACTCCGGCGCCATGCCATACGCTCAATGGCACGCACCGTTCGAAAATGCTGAGCTTTCAGAAGCTAATTTCCCCGCGGATTTCATCGCTGAAGGCGTTGATCAAACGCGCGGTTGGTTCTATACGTTGCTTGCCGTGAGTACGCTTCTTGGTAAGGGCGCGCCGTATCGTACGGTGTTGTCGAATGGACGTGTGCTTGATGAAAAAGGAATCAAGATGTCCAAGTCGAAGGGCAACATGGTGAAGCCCGATGACGTTATCGAGGCTGTTGGTGTCGATGCTGCTCGCTGGTACTTCTA
>JAGOPO010000022.1 GCA_017992005.1 Minisyncoccota bacterium | reverse complement strand
TATCAATACTCCACTGTATGCTCTGAGGCATAGTTTCGATGGCTTTCTTCGAGCGGTGTACCGAAAAGGACTCTATGCGCTTGTGAAGCATCATGCGCGTGTGTCACGAGAGTCGCGCGGTGCTTTTGGCAGGACAACGCTAACAACGTACGTCGCTGACGGAGAAGTTCGTATTACATTTTCCCGTACGCCATCAGGGCGCAAGGCAAATGAGTTGCGACTTGTGCGATTTTGCGTCTCCGATACTACCCGTGGCACGAATCCGGAATTCTATGGCTGTGATGTTGATCTGAAAACCGCACTTGCGATGATCGAAGATGTGAGAACGCACTGGCCTTCGGAGGAGCAGCGGCAGCGTAAGGCATTCAGGGCGCACATCGCCCGATGCGATTGACACGAAATATACACAAGGCTCACTCATGCAGTGAGCCTTTTTTCATCCTCGAATACCTGCTATGCTTTACTCTATGAACGTAAAAGTACGAATAGCCCCGTCACCAACGGGACATCTGCATATAGGAACAGCGAGAACGGCATTGTTTAATTGGTTATTCGCACGTCATCATGGCGGGCAATTTATCGTACGCATCGAAGATACCGATGTCGAGCGCTCAAAGAAGGAATTTGAGCATAATATAGTAAGTGGTTTGCGCTGGCTCGGTATCGATTGGGATAACACTGAGCTCATTCGTCAATCAGAGCGCTTGCCTGCGTATCGCGCTCGACTTGAAGCGATGCTTGCTAGTGGCACAGCAGCATGGCGTACATATTCGGAAGCAGAGCAACTCGAGATGACGCAAGCGGGACGAGCTGCGCGAGATAAGGTAATTGTTCTTGTTGATGGGAATGATCCCGAGCGTGAGATTGTATTTGACGATATCATCCGTGGCAAAGTTTCCGTTCGCTGTAAGCATATCGGCCAAATTGTCCTCGCCAAAGACCTCGACACGCCATTGTATAACTTTGCCGTAGTAGTCGATGATATCGACATGGAGATTACGCACGTAATTCGCGGCGAAGATCACATTTCCAATACTCCCAAGCAGCTGCTGATCTACGAAGCATTAGGTGCGACGACACCGCATTTCGCGCACCTGCCACTTATTTTGGGGTCAGATCGAAGTAAGATGTCAAAGCGTGACGGCGCGACCAATATGGATGATTATCAAAAGGACTACCTACCCGACGCCCTCGTGTCATTTATGGGTCAACTTGGGTATACCTACGATCAAGAGCTACTTGATAAGCATGAAATGGCGAAGCAATTTGATCTCTCAAAGGTGCACTCATCTGGTGCCGTCTTCGATGTGCGTAAATTACGCTGGACGAATTCGCAGTACATCAAACGGATGACTCCCGATGCCTTTCGTGCTCGTATTGGTATGCCTGAACTTTCCGATGCTGCCGTTGCTATCATGACGGAACGATTGGAGGAGTTGTCTGATATCGAACAGTTCTCATATCTTTGGAAGCGCCCTGACTATGAGCCGGAAGTCCTTCTTTGGAAGGAAGATACCCGTCAGACCGCAGTGAGGGCTCTTCAGGCCTGCCTTGAGCTCGCACAGAATAATGAGCTACATCTTGAGAAGCTCGATGCACTTACTGTGCAGTCCTTCGACGCAAAGAAGGGGAGTGTCTATTGGCCTCTTCGAACATCGCTCTCCGGGCTGCGAAATAGCGCCGCTCCCCTTGATATAGCAAACGCACTTGGACGAGATGAAACCATCAAACGAATTGAGTTTGCGATTGCCATGCTCTCATGAAACGTTTCGCATTCCTTTTAGCGTTACTAACTGTCGTTAGTTTGATTGGTGGACGTGTTATTCACGCGCAAACGACCGATGAGTTGCGCATGGCGGAGTTGCAATTTCAAATCGATGCGCTCGAGCGTGAGGCATCAGCGAAGCGCGCGATTATTGCCACCACCCATGAGCAGCAAGACTCGCTCAAGAAAGCCATTGCATTGATACAGAATCAAATTGCCGCGGTGCAGTCCGAGCTTTCAGCGACTGCTGCGAAAATCGATAAGACAAAAATCCAGATATCATCGGTTGAACAAGCAATCATTGATAAGCGCGCTGAAATGACTCGCAAGCGTGAGACCATAGGAAGGATGGTGTTCTATTTGGATAGGACGGATCAGGATAGTGTTATCGCTAATCTCTTTAAATACGAAAATCTATCTGAGTTCGTTGCGCAGGTGCATGATCTTGGTCGAGTGCAAAATGAAATCATGAACGCTATCGCAGACATCAAAGACGCGAAGGAATCGCTTCAGCAGGATAAAAGCGATCTCGAGGTGCAGCAAAACAAGTTACAGCAATTAAGTGATGAAGCATACCAACGAGCCAATCAACTCGCTGGTGCGAAGGGCGAGAAAGCTCGTGTACTTACCGTCACGAAAGGCCAAGAGGCAACGTACCAGAAGCAGTTAGCGCAAATTGAAGAGCAAAAATCTGCCTACTTTATGCAGCTACGTGAGCTTGAATTAAAGGTGGTTTCCGGCGGGCTCTACATCGTGCATATTACGGCTAGCTCCATCCCCGCCAAGGGTACAAAACTATTCACGGCACCAGAGGATCGTGCATATATCACGCAGGGCTATGGCTGCACGAAATATGCTCGTTGCAATAACAAGCGAGGACCGTACGGTGGCGCTCCGCATAATGGCGTCGATTATGCCGCTGGCTTTGGAAGTCCCATCAAGGCAATAGGCGCAGGAAAGATTGTAGCCAATGGACTCAACAATAGTGGCTGGGGCAATTGGATTGCGATTCAACACACAAATAATATGGTTTCATTGTACGGGCACATGAGTTCGTTTGCGGGGCTGTCTGTTGGGGCAACTGTTGAGGGAGGTCAAGTAATTGGCTATGAAGGACGTACTGGCGCAGCAACCGGATCGCATCTGCATCTTTCGTTGTACAAGGACTTCTTTACGTATATTAAAGATGCCAATGGTCAGCTCAACTTCAATTACTTCGATGGCACGCTCAATCCTCTCAACTACATGTAGCGATTGAGATTTGTGTAAGAAAAAAGGGGAGCATCGCTCCCCTTTGTGCGCGCATTAGTCTGCTTGGTCCTGCGGTCCAGGTTGCGGAAAGATCAGAAACGACTGCTGAAGCTGCGCTCTGCCATTAATGTCACGCGTCTCGTCGTTGGCGCCAACAATCGTGCAAGCAACTGTGATTTCAACTTTGGCACTGAGTTGATGTTCGGCGAGCTGCTCAACGATACGGGTAGCCATGGTGCGGACCATATGATCCAACTCCTTCGCCGCTACACTTACAGACTGGAGCGCGATTCCGTTACTATCAACATTTTGTTTCATACATACCCTGAGCTTGATTTACCAGTGAATGCCGTCAGAGTCAAGAATAGGGGAGGCGCACACTAAAAACACGATACGTGAATTAGTGACAAGCATGCGACAAGGAACGTTCCGCGAGTTGTTTCAAAAATGGCTGAACGTTTCGATGAATATTCGAAAAAGCTGAAAATAGTAATTGATAAAAACTTGTATTCGAATTTGCTTCGTTGCGTCGATCTCGAAGAGTGACGGACAATCCGTGAGTGACACGAGAGAGGACGTGGATCGCTTCGTGATTCATGTATGAGCGCGTGAGATTACGCGTATAAATATAAAAACCGATAAGATGGCAACCGCTCATTTTTGAGCATTAACAGGGGATTCGCACGGGTAGTAATGACGCATAATCCACATTGTACGACATATCAAATCAGTTCGACATGGCGGTCCCCCTGTTACGCATGAGCCGCATAGACACAGATGCATCCCATGCATAAAGTTCCCTCACGTCTTGCCCTTCTAGTATGGTATGGGTACACTTCCCTCATGTCGCGCGTCGTTATAGATATCGAAACTGTCGGCGTTGAGTTTACATCGCTCGACGCGCAAGCCCAAGAATACTTGCTCAAGCACGCTTCGACACCCGAACAAAAAGATGCGGTTCCGGAGACGCTGAGCTTCTCTCCATTGACTGGTCAGATTGTAGCGATCGCTATCCTCAATCCGGACACAAAGAAGGGCGCTGTGTATTATCAGACGCCCAATAGCGCGCCTCGAGAATTCGAAGAAGACGGTATTCTGTACGCATCGGGCTCTGAGGCTGAGATCCTTGAGAAGTTTTGGCGCGCTATAGGATTTTACGAACAGGTCGTCACGTTTAATGGCCGCTCATTCGATGGGCCATTTCTCATGGTGCGATCCGCGATTAGCAAAGTGAGGCCAACGAGGAATCTTGTCCCGTATCGCTATGGTGATGATCATATTGATCTATTCGATAGACTGGGCTTCTTCGGTGCAGTGCGGAGGACGATGAGTTTGCATATGTGGTGTCAGGCATTCGGAATTCGATCCAGTAAATCGGGCGCCATTAATGGATACGAGGTTCCACGATACTTTAAGGAAGGTAAATATATCGATATTGCGCGCTACTGCTTTGATGATATACGTGCCACTGCGGAGCTGTTTGAGTATTGGAATACCTATATCAATATTCGCTAGTATGGAGTACGACTCCATTGAGTCATTTCGCGATCGTGCTGGATACGTAATTGGAGGTGTTTGGTATCCTCGTGTCACCGCAATAGTAGCCATAAAGGCAAAGCCAGCTCTCTTGCGATACTACGGGGGCATGCGAAGCTTTAAGGCTGCTGATGACGCAAAGGAGGCAAGCGCTCGCGAAGGTACGATGGTTCATGAAGCAGTTGCGGCTATTGCGGCTGGACGGCATGATGTGATCGTTGACCCACTCGTGCGACCATCAGTCGATGCATTTGATGAATTTTTGCGAAATAACAATGTCGAACCGCTTCTCATCGAAGAGCGCGTTGTTCACCAGCAGTATGGATATGCAGGTACTGTAGATATGGTCGCAAGAATCAATGGAACCGTCGGTGTGCTTGATATCAAAACAGGAAAACGGATGTACCGTGATTATGGTCTTCAAACGGCAGCCTATGTGCAGGCGGTCGCGCAGCGTGCCGACGTGCCGACTCCTACTACTAGCTGGGTGTTGCGACTCGACCAGTGCCGAACATGTGCTCTCTGTGGAGTCACTCTCCGAACAAAAGGTGGGATGTTTCGAGTAAGCGCAGGAGGTAGAGGCTGTACGCATAGCTGGCAACCAATGCAGGGGCTCTTTGAATTTGAGGAGATGCATGACACAGCAGGTGATTTTAAGGCCTTTCTCGCTTCCAAGGAATTGTGGCACTGGGAGCATCAAGAGTACATCCGTCAGCTCAGTATAGAGCTACGGTAAGCAGTTTCCTGCAAGTGTATAGCCAGCCTGAAGCGCGTCCTTTTCCGAAGGGAACCAAATGCGGTTAGTATCTTTGATGCGTTTACCACTCGCGCACCAGCTATAGTGATACTTCTTACTAGAGGAGTTCTTTGAAGTAACGACGCGTCTATCGCTCTTCACAATCGAGCCTCCCTCCCCCACCGCGGGCGCCTGCGAAACAATTGATTCACGCGTACGAAGAAGCACCGAGGATTGTGCGGGTTGTACACCGCGCTGCGCCTCAATAAGCCCAATATTGTACGCTGACCAGCCGATACAGAGCATAATAAACGCCCGCCAGAGCAGCTCTTTGTGGTGTTTGACGAAGTCCCCTATTCTTGCTATGATAACCATACGTGTAAGTGCGACATCCCCGTGGTTACACTGTTTTACCAGAATAATTTAACTACGCCAATCTATGGCACATACCAAAGCTATAGGCTCTACGCAGCTAGGACGAGATAGTCGCCCTCAGTATCGTGGAGTCAAAATTCATGATGGTCAGAAGGTCATAATCGGAAATATCATTGTGCGCCAAACCGGAAGTTCAATGGTCGCTGGTGATGGCGTCCGAACTGGATCTGATTATACGCTCTACGCAATTCGAGATGGTGTCGTGCGTTTTTCGACGAAGAGCAAACAGTCATTTAATGGCTCTCGAAGAGTCATTAAGGAAGTATCCGTAGAAGCATAAAAAAACGCCCCGCATGGGGCGTTTTTTTTATGGAGCGGCGGTGATCTCGAGTGGTACTCGTACGACGTGATGTTCGCCAAGTCTAACGATGATCGTATGTGAGCCAATCGTTTTGAGTTGATCGTCCGACTCTAAAGATGCTGACGATATATGTGCTCCAGCCAATACACTAATTCGTTGTGCGAGCTCCTCCATTGAAATACTAGAAAAGAGGGTCCCCTTCGCGCTGGCTTTGCCTGACATTGAAATTGCAACGGATGATAGTTTTTTGATAAGCTGCTCCGCTTCGGCTTCGGCGAGCTGTGATGATTGAAGTTTTTGCGCTTTGAGATGTTCCGACTCCCTGAGTGCGTGAGTTGATGCTGGCTTGCCCAGTTTTCGTGGGATCAGATAGTTCCTCGCGTATCCATCATTGACGTCCTTAATATCCCCCACTCGTCCAATACCTTTGATGTTGGTTAGGAGTATGACTTTCATAATTCGACATCCTACCGCGTTTTGCGTACGACTTCAATGGCCTTGTCGAGCTGAGGGTCCTTGCCAACCATGCCGAATTGCCAGCCTTTCTCTTTGTATTCTGCGGGTGTCATAGGTACGACCACTGTCGGCTCAATCCCCATTTTTGATATATTCACACCGTTCGGAGTGTACCATTTCGCGATGGTAACCTTGAGTGATGAGCCATTGTAGAATTCCTCAACCTGTTGAACGGATCCCTTGCCAAACGTTTTTTCGCCAACTAACTCGATGTTACGAACATCGTGAAGCGCTCCAGCTAAAATTTCCGCTGCTGATGCGGAGCCTCCATTCATTAGGAGTGCGGTCGGTATTGTTGCAAGTTTACTATTGCCGTTCGTACGCAACTCGTCGATGGTGCCGTTACTAAAGTGCTCGCTCACCACTACACTTCCATTCTTAAGAAACCATCCGGCAATATGCACGGCAGAGTCCAGGAGTCCTCCAGGATTATTGCGAACATCTATAATCAAGCGCTCCGCTCCGGCCTCACTGAGTTCTTTTGCGGCACGAACGAATTCTTCATCAACATTGGCATTGAATGAAGTGATCTGCATGTACGCTATTTTGTTGTCTAGCATTCGCCACTCGACGGCATGTATCTTGATGGTGTCTCGGATAATATCGAATGTTAACTTATCGTCTGCTCCCTCACGAAGTACCGTCAGGACGACATGCGTTCCCTGCTTTCCACGAATAAGGTTAACTGCTTCCTCAACGGTAAGGTGCTCTGTGTCAGTAGCATCCACTTTGATGACTACGTCACCCGACACAATGCCTGCCTTCATTGCTGGGGAGTCCTTCAATGGTGATATTACGGTGATGAGATTGTCTCTCATGCCAATTTCCATTCCGACACCTGAAAAAGCACCAGAAACTTGTTCTTGAAATTTTTTGCTCGTTACCGGCTCAAAGAACACCGTGTACGGATCCCCAGCAGATTGAACCATCCCCGAAATCGCTCCGTATACCAATTTTTGCGTTTCTAAAGAGTCTTTATCGACAAAGCGAGCATGCAACTTGTCCCATACCTGCCAAAAAAGATTGAAGTCAACCGCGTCGCTTTTTCCTTGATCCTTATTGATAACCTGCTTGATGATTGCGTCTACTGAGGCAGTATTTTGTTTCTGAAAGTATATATACCCCGCTCCATAACCAATCCCCAGAGCAATGAGTATCGAAAAAATAAAGATGAATCTATTTGGGGTTTTCATGATGGATTTAGTTTCTGCTACATTGTTGCGCTCTGACCCGGGCGTAACCCCGAGGTTCCGTGTTTCCGAAAATAGTGAAGTGCGTCTTTCAGGTGCCATCTCGTTTGTTGTCTGAAAAGAATATCAAGAATGCCAAACCGTCCCTTTGATTCACGCTGATGATAATGATACATCTTTGCCGAAGGGAGGTATGTGACGGACAGACCATTTTCCCAGAAGCGATGTGCCCAGTCAACTTCGCTCAAGTACAAAAAGAATGATTCGTCCATCATGCCTACGCGTTCGAGAGATGTGCGACTTACCATTAACGCGGAGCCCATAACCCAATCGACGTCACACGTTTCGGTCAAATCGCGTGAGCGGAGCAAAAAAGCATCATGCAATCGTGACGAGCCTGGTAGTGGCAGTCTCCGAGAGATCATGATCGCGGGCGTATAAAATGAGAAGCATGAATCTTGGCGCGTGGAGTCAATATTGAGAAGCCCAGGCCCGAGCAGTCCGGTAGACGGATGCTCTGATAGAAACTGTATCATGGTAGCAAGGGAGCCGGGGAGAATGATTACATCTGGATTCAGAATGAGGAGAAATTCTCCTGACGCACGGCGGAGGCCCTCATTGACACCCCGTGTATACCCGATATTTTCAGCGAAAGGAACGCACGTTAGCGCATCAAAGGTTGCTCGAAAGTCATGGGTAACGACAATGCGCGTTTCAGGGGTTGACTCTGAATCAATAACGATTACTTCATGTTGCAGCTGCGCAGGTAGCGCGCGTCGAAGTGAGGTGAGCGATAGTCGAAGAAGCGATGGGTTCCGGAAATTTACAATAATTACCGACAGCTTCATGGCCTTGTTGTGGGGAGTAGCGTAGCTGCTGATGGAGATGCAAGCAGGAGGTCCGGCGTTGGAAGAATCGGCTGCGCGCCCGTAATGGACACTATAAAATCCTTAATGTGCCTGAGTGTGGCATCTCGTGGTAGTAACTCGTACACTCCATTCACTTTCGTTTCATAGAGCACATTTTCAGTAGTTAATTGATAGCGTCGAATGGTAGCTAATTTCTTCTGCTGCATCAAAATGTCCTTGATTGTACCAAGATCAAATATATTTAAATCCGTATTGATGTGTTTTCGAATTTCTGTAATCAATGAAAGCGCTTTGATCGGTTCATCAAGAAGCGATAGTGAGGTGGCTTTATCCTTTATTGCCATAAGGACTTGCATCTGCCGACGGGACCGATCAAAATCGCTAGAGGAATAGCGACTTCGACTATAATACAAGGCTTGCTGACCATTTAAATTATTCTTACCAGCAGGAAGTGAGAATGGGAATCCCCACTGCTGTGATTCCTGAAACGGCTTATCCAGTGTGACCGTGATGCCGCCCAGCGTATCGACAACAGATACAAACGCGTCAAAATCAGCAACGACAATGTTGTCTATTCCGACACCGAGTATTCGACTATACATCTTCTTTGTCTCGGAGACACCGTAGTGGGCGTATAGTGTATTAATCTTTCCGACACGGTCATCTGTAATGCGTATGGTAAGATCGCGTGGTATAGATACGAGCGATGCACGACCAGAGGATTTATCGATAGACAGTAGTAGAACCGTGTCCGTTAAGAGTCCCCCATTTTCGACATCTTCCTTGCCGCGGATACCCAGAATGAGCACATCCAATCTGTCATTCGAATTTGTCGGCAGTGCATACTCGGGATCATCCGCAATAGAGAGTTGCTTATCCGATTCGTCGTCATTCGAAATTGTATCTGAGATGCGATTCACGATGAGCAGCGTCGCGTTGCCAAGCCTACTCAATGCGGCGCGTCCAGCAAGCATGACCACTAAAAATAATACGAGCCAGAGGATTCGTTTTGACCAAGGAGTGCGCGATGGCGTAGTTGATGCGTAATCGATCATCATGTATGAAACCAAGAGTATAAGGCGTCCGCGCTCACTATCGCACGGCGCTGAACTTCTTTCCGTTGCGAAATCATTCTCGGCAGAAGTCGAATGAACCTCGGTAATTCGAGTAACACCGCTGGTTCGAAGAGGATAGTGTACAGCAACACCCCCATTTCGCGTAGTAGGATGTATGGTGCATCTCGCAGAAAGTTTATAATATACTCATTTTTAATGATTGTAAACCTCGTATTTGACCAATCAAGCCGTCGCTTCTGAAGAGGAATGCGAGAACGAATCGATCTACGGCGAACATGATCTATGATTGGTACTTTGGCAGCTCCCTTCGTCGTAGATCTATCGTGCCAGGCAATGGCTGTTGGTTCGAATACTTGCCGAAATCCAAATAGTGTCATGCGCCAGGCTAGATCGAGATCGTCGCCGTACCAAAAGTAATCAACATCCCAAATCCGCTTCCCTACGCGACACGATTGAAGGGCGGATCTGCGGAAAAATGGCACAGCACCTTCGACCCCAAAGATATCACACGCGTGTTGAAGGGCCTGCGAATCAGATTGTCCATGTCCAATATTCACTACAGTGCGAGCTCTTGAGAGTGAAAACCCACACGTATCAATGACGAGCTTTGGTAGAGCTTCCCGTGTATCATTCAGCAGGTCATCTACGGTATACTGGAAGAGCTTTCCTTGGATTGCTCCGATGGCAGGGTCTTGCATGCTACTACGGACGCACTGTGCCACGAAATCGTCGGCGATGATAACATCAACAGACAGCGCGCATACAAACTCACTGGATGTGAGTGATAAGAGGAGTTCCTGCCCAGGCCACATTCCGTGGTTGGTATCGCTTTGTATGAGGTGTGCGTCAGGATACTCATGCGCTACGATCGCTGCGGTTGTGTCCGTTGAAGCATTGTCGAGAACGTAGAGTTCGATGGGGCGGTGCGTTTGGCGCAGCACGGCATCAAGACATCGGCGAATGTATCGCTCACCATTTCGAACGACGACTTGTATAACCACGGAGTTAGGCGTGCTCATTGAGTGATTGCGACCAAATAATCGCTAGTGTTGAAGCGAAGAGAAGATACACTCGCTCGTCGAATAATATTGGATCTGTAAGGACGTATGCATAGATCCATGGTAGGTACAGGAGTAAGCTGCCGGAGTATAGTATCGATATGCCGCTCGATATCCGAAACCAACGCCATGCCGCGTAGAGTGAATTGCCAAAGAGCGCGATAGTAATAAGGGCAGCAGCTATTCCCATCTCAGAGGCGACATGTAAATACAGGTTATGAGCCGTAGAGCCGGCTTTTGCAAGGGTTATATTTTGATCCAATATAACCGGAAAATTTCCGATTCCTATACCCAGGAGAGGGTGGCTGTATATTGATTCCAGCGTCGATTTCCAGATGACGATTCGAAGCGCGTTGGATGTTTCACCAAAATCAAGCGTGCTACTGAGACGTCGGCCAAATAGATTGAGATCGCTTTTGCCGACAAGAAATTGTGGTGATGTAAAAATGGGCCACGCCACAAAAAACAATAAAAAGAATGTCGCAAGAAATGACGCGCCATATGCGAACATCCTTCGTCGTAGGACGTCGATGCGATGAATTGCGAACGCGTAACGATACAGTGGCAACAAGGCGACGACGCCAACCGCTGATAACCATATGCCACGAGTACCCGATGCAATAACTGCAAGAAACGAAATCGGCACAGCGACAATCCACAGCGATGCATAGGTTCGATAGAGCTGGAGCAATCGTGACCGTTGAGCGGCGATAAGAATTGGTCGCGCACCAACAGCGAGAAGTGCCGGCATGCCAAGGAGGACAAATGTTGGGAACGAGTGTGAGTCTGGAAACAACGAAAACATCCGGAGAGAGAGTTGATCGCCGTAATATGCAAGCCATGTGTTGCCGATGTGAACAGCAATGTAGGACCATTGGGCTCCAAAGAGTCGAGCCTCGATCCCCTCGCCCCAGAATCTCATGAATGCATAGACGTCGATAAGGTATGTAGAAAGTAACTGTGCGTATCCGACAATAACAACGAGGATGACCGGTTTGATGATTGACCAAATCACGCGTTCGTTCGTAATCCGCTCTTGACGCAGCAGAGCATAGAGAACATACGGAACTATGGATAGGTTGCTAAAGTAGATTATGCGCTTTATCCCCTCAATGGGATGGCTTGAAACCGTCAATGAAAGAAGCGCGAGACAGAGGAGTGCGAACATCATACATCCGATTGGTCGCTCCTTCGCCCAGCGAAGCGGTGTGGCAAGCAGCGAACGTAGGGATGCTACGATTTGTTCGCGCTGATCTCGCACGAGGAAGAAGCGGGCTCCAATAATGATGGCGAGTGGACGCCACATGGTGAGATTGTCATATGAGGTGGTAAGCGGCAATGCAATGAGGAGAGGAATTGATTCGACGAAAAAGAGTACGCCATCCTCGATAGGACGAGCTACACACCAGAGCGCGGCAATTGCAAATGCAATAAGTATGAAAAAACGAGGCAACGCACCTGCTACAACTAATAGAGAAATGACAGTATAGAATGCGTAGAACTCACGAGCGTCGGGAAGTCTTAGAAATTTCATGTTGATTTACGATATAATTGATTCAATTCCAGCAAGCATTCGCTTGGCATGCTGGTTCCAGGTATAGCGAGAAGTGATGCGCTCCGCATGATGCTGAATATAGTCTCGGTGAGCGGCATCGGTGAGTCCTCTTTGGATTGCATTTGTAATGTCGTGAAGAGATGTGCTAGAGGTGTAAAACGCCGCATCGTTAAAGACTTCCCGATGCACCGGAGCATCAAGGAGCACCGAGGGGACTCCATAGGTTAGAGCCTCTAGTGGGGGCAAGCCAAATGCCTCCATGTCGGACACGTAAATCAATAATCTCGCTCCGGCAAATTCCCTTCTCAACTCAGCATCGTTGACGCGCTCAACCCAATGAACAGCCTTTCGATGTAAGGTTGTATTGATTTTATGTACGAGATCAGCAACTATGTGCGGCTGATACTTATCGGGGCCCACGATACGCAAAGAAAGGCCAGGATGCAATGGCGCTAGGTACTCAAATGCAAGTAATGTTTCTCGTAGATGGCGCCGTGGTAATCCTTGTCCAATATAAACTATGTAGTTACTGGCTATTGGTTTAGCTTCGATGGGTTCAGATACCGCAAGTTCATTCACAAATATACGATCGGGATCAATGGCGAACAACTCGCGAATTCGATGCGCGGATGCATGCGTGATCGCCATGAGTTTTGTTGCATGGTGAGCGGCCCATGTAGAAAATATTCTATACGCGATTCGATAGCGAAATGGCAAAAATGATCCCTTCATTTCGTACCAGACGTCTTCCGTTAACATAACTATGCTCTTGCCAATAAAAATGACAGGTAACATGTAGTTTGCGATATAGGCCACCTGTGGCCTATCAAACCAGCATCGAATTGGAAACATGACGTAGAAATATATTGAAAAAGATGAGGATAGCCATCGAGCTGGCGAAACCACAATCGCACGAACGTGGGTATGCTTGAGCCAGGGTTCATCCGGTACGCTGCGCTTAAAGTATGCACGTACTTCATATTTTGCACGAACCTCCGGTAGCTTTACGAACTCCGTGAGAAGACCGCGGAGCTGCCGTGCGGTGCCCCAAGAGGTATCTTCAAGGGACTCGCACTCAAATGCAATGATCGGGCGGTTCGAAATCATGCCCGCTCTAGAAAGTAATCCGTCGACAATACCCTTGAGAAGCGAAGTTGCCTCCAGTGGTGACCTGTTGATCAGAAGTTTGCCCAGTTGTTTGCAGGCAAATATCGCAAGTACAATGCTTGAACGAAGTAATTGCAGTATCGGTGCGTACGCTCGATGTAAGCGAATCGCATTTCGTATATGGTATCGCAGTAATAGTGCGTGCCCCATAGTGGAAGTTGAAGTTTGGGGTTCATGGAATACGATTGGCGACGATACGAAAGATATTGGAATAACATGTGATCGAGCGCGCATCGAGAATTCTACATCTTCGAAATAGAGAAAATAGGATTCATCAAGGAACCCGATTCGTGAAAAGACATCACGATGCACGACAAGCGCGGCTCCAATCGCATACGCCTGCTTGGGAATTGGCGATGGAGCGTATACGTGGGGTAATGTAAACGCGCTCCATGTAACCTTTCCACAACGCGCAATGCGCTCACGCTCTTGAATGGGTAATCCAACAATACCGGGATCACTGGGAAGCTGTTCACGAAGGCATTTTACAAAATCGCGCGATACAACTGCGTCGTTATTGAGTAAGACGATCCATTGCGC